>JAUVRN010000032.1 GCA_030597645.1 Candidatus Zixiibacteriota bacterium | reverse complement strand
CGACGGGGGCGGGGCAGGCTGGAACGGGCCAGGCGAAGTCGGCCGCATCACGCTGGAGCCGACCGACACAGGCCGTGTTACGATCGAGCCCACCTGCCTGTCCCCCGCCAGTGCGGACTGGGTCTCTGCTCTTGATCAGCAGGCCATCGAAATCCCCGTGGACTGGATGGATGCCGTTCTCAGCTTCCCGCAGCAGCCCGGCACGGTGCAGATCGCCGTCAAGACCAGCTATGACAACGACTCGCTCTATCTCGGGGGGCGGGGTGCGCTCATCTTCGACGTCGACTGGGCGGGCCCAGAGCTCGCCTCACTCTCGTCCTCGCTGGATTTCGACTTCAGCACCGGCAACGTCATTGGGCCGATCTCCGAGACTCCCATACCGCCTGGGGCCGGGTTTGCCTACTCGGCGTATGCGCAGCAGGTATTCGAGAGCCTCCTATTCTTTGAGGCTATGGGGCAAGACTTCACCGACAACCCGGACACGCTGCTATTTGGAGCCACCGATTTTGGCGGTGGGGGATGGAGGAAGATTGCCGAGCTGGCACGGATCTCGTTTACGCCCACGGACACGGGCGTCATCACTATCGACTCCGTGCGTGTGCCCCTGGCCTCCACACCTATCGGCGTACTCGACGTCAACGCCAATGAGCTTCCGTTCATATGGTCAGGCGCCACCATCACGGTAGCGCCCTGCCCGGTGCTCATGGGCGACGTCAATGACAACGGCCAGGTGAACTCGTCGTACCTGATCTACTACGTCAATTACATATTCAAGAGTGGTCCGGAGCCGCAGCCGCGGCGTGAGTCGGGCGACGCCAACTGCACCGGTGGTCTGACCGGCGGCGACATCATTTACCTCGTGAACTATCTGTTCAGGGGTGGGGCCCCACCGTGCGCGTGTTTTGGGAGCAGGATATAGGGGTCTCAGCCAGGCAGTTAAGCAGTTCCAATGTAACGGTTTGAGCCCCTGAGGCCGCCCGCAGACCCGGGCAGGAAACGATCCCCGGAATAAACCGTATGCTGGACAACTCGGAAGGCTGTGTGTTATACTCTAGGCTTGGCCCAGGATGGGTCCCCCAGAGCTCGTGCTCCGTCCGTTTCAGCGGCCGGAGCGTTCTTTCTCGAACCTGTACGAGCCGGCTTCCCCGACGGTTACGTGCTAGTGATGGAATTGGGATTATGATGGGATGTCGAAAAGCACTCCTGCTTAGTTTGGTGGTGGTCATAGGATTAGCACCGCTGGCGTGGGGCCGTATGGCACCGGACGCCAAGCAGCGCGACTTCGAACGCTACCAGGTCAGTGGCGCCATAGAGGTGCCTCTCACGCAGGCCAAGGTTCACCACATCGGTAACCTGGCCTTCTGTATAACCAACTACGGCTTCTTTGGTAGTCAGGCCCGCGCCCTGCGAGATGCCTGTACCAATCGTAACGCGCCGTCCATGGAGTTCCCGTCCAACTCGGGCAAAGACTACCTGTTTCAGGGTGCCCTGTGGGTTGGAGCCGTCAAGAACGGCGACACCCTGGTATCGGTGGGCGCCGACGGCTGGTCCTCGACCAACGAGATGTTCTCGCGTCGGTCCCCGGAAGGGATCATCCAGGCGCGCACCACGCGACCGCTCCTGCGCTTTCCCGCGGGTTCGCTCTGCGGTGACGTACCCTTCAGTGAGGACGCAGTTTCCGAACTCGACTTTGTCTCGTTCTACTCCGACACGCTCGGCACCAACATCGCGGTCGGCGGTGACCCCACGCAGGGCCACGTACCGATAGGCATTATGGTGACCCAAAAGACCTACTCGTGGTCCTTCGACTACGCGCAAGATTTCATCCTCATGGAGATGGGCCTGGAAAACGTCTCGGAGGATACGCTCTACGATCTCTTCATGGGCATCTACATGGACCACGACGTGGGTTCGATCCACGCGGGCGCCGTGCACGAGGACGATCTGACCGGCTTCACGCAGTGGGTGGAGTCTCCGGCCGGTGCGGAATTCCGCGACACGGTAAACCTCGCCTGGATTGCCGACAATGACGGCGATCCCCGCGGTGGCTCGTACTACTTCGGCTCGATCGAAGGCGTGGCCGGGGTGCGCGTCGTACAAGCCCCGGGTCATCTCCGGTTCTCGTTCAACTGGTGGGTATCCAACAGTAACGCGTCGCAGGACTGGGGACCGAACAAGCATGACTCTCCAGTACTCCAGCACTTCATCGGCAACCTCGGGACACCCACGGGCGACCTGGCCAAGTACACCATCATGGCCAACGGTGAGTTCGACTTTCCGCAGTGGGAGTCGGCGATCGACCACTCGGCCCAGGGATGGCTGCCGCCGGTTTCCAATCCGGCCCTGGCCATTGATCTCGCCAACGGTTTCGACACACGCTATCTACTGTCGTTCGGACCGTTCACGGTGGCACCCGATTCGGTACTGCCGCTCACGATTGCGCTGCTGGCCGGTGCCGACTTCCACACGGACCCGCGCAACTTCTCACAATTCTTTGACCCGTTTGATCCGCAGCCCTGGCTCGACAATCTCAACATGGACGACTTCGCACGCAACGCCCTGTGGGCGGGCTGGGTCTACGACACGCCGGGATTCGATACCGACGGCAATGGCTACAAGGGCGATTTCCGTATCATCGACGGCGATACGGCGTACTACACGGGCGACGGCGTACCGGACTACCAGGGACCGCCTCCGCCCCCGCCGCCGAGCGAAATCCGCCACTTCACGCGCGCGGGCACGATC
The DNA here is from genome assembly GCA_030597645.1 of Candidatus Zixiibacteriota bacterium. Lineage (GTDB taxonomy): Bacteria > Zixibacteria > MSB-5A5 > JAUVRN01 > JAUVRN01 > JAUVRN01. The sequence continues at coordinate 7,941 of JAUVRN010000032.1, read as the reverse complement.
GTCATTCGTTGGAACGGACGGGAGAGCGAGATCCACAAGGACCCGTTTTCGTTCATCGAGGACTTCGAAGGCTACCGCGTGTACATGAGCCGTACGCTGCAACTCGCCGATTTCGCCCTGCTGACGCAGCGTGACAACATCAACTACGTGCGTCGCCTGTACAGGCGTGCCGCCAACCGCTGGATCGTGACGGATCCGCCGTTCACGCTTGATTCGCTCCAGGTGTTGTACGATGACCTGGTGGATTCGGCGTATGGCTGGACCCCGTTCCATCCGGACAGTTTCAAGGTGGCCGATGTGGACAGGGCACTTAGTGAGGTGGTACTGGATCCGATCGATGCGTCCAAGCTGGACACCAACTATTACTACTTTACGCGGCACAGCTCCAACGACAAGGTTGACGATACACTCACGGCATACCAGGTGGATGTGCTCGGGCATGAACTGACCGGCGTCATTCGCAAACCGTATCCGCTGGCGGATCCCCGTGATTCGATACTGGTTCTGGCGGACAACACCGAGGTGGAGTGGCCGTTCTACGAGTACGAGTACGCGATCGACGGCCTGCAGCTTGCGGAGCCCGTCTTCCTTGCCGTCACGTCGTTTGACTTCGGCAATCCCGCCGCGGATCTGTCGCCGCTCGAATCATCGCCGTTGGCCAGTGCCATAGAGATTTGGCCGCTCAATTCGGCCGCGGTGGTCGATGCGACGCGTCCCACGCCGGGCGTCTATCCCAATCCGTATCGACTGGCCGACGACTACAACGCCGCCGCCTGGGAGAACCCGCGCGGGCTGGAGCCCGATCCCGAGCGGGCGCGCAAGGTGACGTTCACCAACATCCCCCACAAGTGCACGATCACGATCTGGACGCTGGACGGCGACATGGTACGGCGCCTCGACCACGATGTGGATCCGGGCAATTCGGACGCCACGGTTGCCGTGTGGGATCTGATCACCCGCAACACGCAAGCCGCCAAGACGGGGATTTACATCTACACGATTGAGAGTAGCCACGGTACCGACGTGGGGAAACTCGTCATAATCAAATGAGTGCCCAGCACTAGACTTGCATCATGGGCGGAGCGTCATCATGCTTCGCCCTTTTCTTGTAGATGGACTCACGACACGGGCACCTGCGCAAGAGGCGCTTGACCCTTACGCCGGGCTGGAACTAACCTCATGGATTCAGAAACGATCTACCTTGTCTGCATGATCTGGGAGTGGGTATGGATATCACCTGTGATTTGCTTGTGCTGGGCGCCGGCCCGGGCGGTTACGTGGCGGCCATTCGTGGTGCACAGCTCGGCATGAAAACGGTGTGCGTAGAAAAGGAAGAGTTGGGCGGTGTCTGCCTCAACTGGGGATGCATTCCATCCAAGGCGCTGCTGTTCGCCGGTTCGTCCTATCGCCTCCTGAGTCATCTCAAGGAATACGGCATCAAGACCGGCAAGGTCTCCTTTGATACGACGGCTCTGCGTGCGCGCAAACAGAAGGTCGTGGGGCAGCTCGTAGGCGGTGTCGGTCAGCTGCTCAAACGAAACGGCGTCGAAGTAGTCAAGGGGCGTGGTGCGTTCCTGGACCGCGGTACCATGTCGGTGTCGTTGAACGACGGCGGCAGGGCGAAGATCAAGTTCAAGAAAGTCATTATCGCTACCGGTTCGCTGCCGGTGGAGTTGCCACACCTCAAGATAGACGGCACCAACATCTGGGGGGCACGCCAGGCTCTCGAGTTCGATCCCTGGCCGAAAAAGCTGCTCGTGGTCGGCGGCGGTGCCATTGGCGTCGAGTTCGCCAGCTTCTTTTCTGCCTTTGGCGTCGACGTTACCGTCGTCGAGCTGTTGCCCCACCTCCTGCCGACACTCGATCGGGACCTCGGCAAGACGCTGGAGCGATCGTTCAGGAAACAGGGTATCGATGTCCATTGCAGCGCGAAGGTGACGGCCATAGACATCAAGGCGGATCACGATATCACCGCGACGATCGAAGGCACAGACGGAAAGACCGAGAAGATCAGGGTGGATCAGGTACTCGCATCGATCGGCCAGAGGCCATTCCTCGAAGGCGTGGCCGCGGACAAGCTGGGGCTGACGCTGGATGACCGGGGCTTTATCGCTGTGGGCGACGATCTTCAAACGTCGGTGAAGGGCATCTATGCCATCGGCGACGTGGCGGGACGACAACTCCTGGCACACAAGGCATCCCATGAGGGCATCCTGGCCGCCGAGGCCGCAGCCGGCAAGACGGTCCGGATGAACTGGCAGACGGTTCCCGGGGGTGTGTTCACCGAGCCGGAGATCGCTTCGGTCGGCATGACCGAGCAGGAAGCCAGGGGTGCGGGCATCAAAGTCAAAACGGGCAAGTTCCCCGTGGCTGCCAACGGCAAGGCCATCGCCACACTGCATACGGAGGGATTCATCAAGCTCGTGTCCCGGGCCGACGACGATACGCTGCTCGGCGCCCATATCGTTGGATACGGGGCGGCCGACCTGATCGCGAGTTGTACGCTCGCGCTGGAGTTGGAGGCGTCGGCGGAGGACCTGGCGCACACGATATTCATCCACCCGACGATATCCGAGGGTATCGCGGAGGCGGCGCTGGATATTGATCACCGCGCCATCCACATTTACAACCCCAGGCGCTAGTATCCTGCCAGGTGGCAGGCACGGCCGAGCACTCGATGAAACCCACCGATCCCGACGAACTGGTCTCCGAGTTGAAGCGCAGCGGCACGCGGATGCGCGCGGTCAACGAAAAGCGCTATCTCAAATCGGACGGCGTTTTTTTCGGTGTGACCGTCCCCAACACGCGCCGTCTGACTCGTCCCGTGGCTGCCGAGTTCAAGAAATGCGGCGACCTCGGTGGTGCACTGGCCTACGCGAGCGCACTGTGGGAAACCGGTGTCCACGAACCGAGGGTCTCGGCGATTCTGATCGTCGAGGCGTGTGAGCCGTTTTACGACGATCGCGTCTGGGAGCTGGGTCGAGCGTGGCTCGGCGACATCGACAACTGGGGGCACTGCGACGGCATCAGTCCAGGCATGCTCTCACCCTTCGTCCAGGTTGGCCGAACCCGCCACAAGTCCCGCCGGCGCACTGTGCTACGCTGGACACGGGACGACAGCCTCTGGGTTCGCCGGGGTGCACTGCTGGCCACCATGCGCAGCACTCGCCATGACAAGGAGTGGCAGTTTGTGCTGGCTGTGGCCGAACGACTGCTCGAGGATCCGGAGTACTTCGTCCAGAAGGGACTGGGGTGGATGCTGCGTGAATGCGCCCACCACAATCCGCGGGAAGTAATCACCTTCATCCAGACTCACCGCGACGGCATGCGGCGATCGACCATCACCAACGCCGTATCGAGGCTCCCCAAGACGCTCCAGAAGGCCGCCCGCCAGGGGTAGTGCCGTACGCCCTTCGTGGCTGTCCAATAAACCCTTGAACCGCTTTCGGGCAGCCGGTACCTTTTTTGAGGAGGGGGGATGCTGCGCTTCGGGCGTCTGCCAAGATGTACCCATACTTCAATTCTCGATGGAGGGAGATGATGAGCACAAATCGCAGCGGAATGCGTAGATGGCACGTGGTAACGGTGATCCTTCTGGCATCGTTTTTGGGTGCCGGTTGCGGGACGTCCGTACCGGCGGGGTATCATGGCGTGAAATACCTGCAGTTCGGCGGCGGCACGGAAATGGGCAGAATCTACACCGAGGGCTTCCAGTGGCACTTTCCGTGGAACCGGGTCGACGTCTACAAGACCCAGTGGGACAACCGGGAAGAGCACCTGCAGGTGCTTTCGTCGGACGGGGCCGCGATCGCACTCGACGTATCCATCTGGTACCGGCCGAAGACGGACGTCCTGGACAGTCTCCAGATCAAGGTGGGACGAGACTACTACAACGTAGTGGTTGCACCTGCCCTGCGCGGTGAGGCGCGTCGCGTGGTCGGCAAGTACAAACCCGAGGGGATCTACTCCACCAAACGCGAAGAAATCGCCCTGGACATTCTCACCGGTATCCAGAACCTGACCGCCCGGAAATTCATCGAAGTGGACAACATCATTGTGCGCGACGTGACGCTGCCCCAGAAGATCTCCGACGCCATCAACGCCAAGCTGGAAGCGGATCAGCGTCAGCAGCAGATGGAGTTCGTGCTGTTGCAGGAAACGCAGGAAGCCGAGCGCAAGCGCATCGAGGCCAGGGGCATCGCGGACTTTCAGAAGATCGTGTCCAGCGGCATCACGCAGGACCTGCTGCGCTGGAAGGGCATCGAGGCTACTCAGAAGCTGGCGGAGAGTCCCAACGCCAAGGTGATCGTGATCGGCGCGGGCAGTGACGGGTTGCCGTTGATACTGGGCGGTCAATAAACGGACGGAAGGCGACTACACGCGGTTTCAAGAATCCCCCCTCGCTCGATGGCAGCCAAAGGGGGTTCTTGAAATCGCTTCCGGGGCCTTCAGGGGGTTATAGACATGGTGGAGACACTGGTGGAAGAACACAAGACGGGAGCGGGGTACGACAACCTCAAGGTTGAGCGGGACGCGCCGCTGGCGATCGTAACCATCGATCGCCCCAAGGTACTCAACGCACTCAACGACGACACGATCGCCGAGCTGTCGCGCGCGTTCGGTGAACTCGGAGTCGACGATTCGATCCAGGTGATCATACTCACCGGCGGCGGCGAGAAGGCCTTTGTCGCCGGCGCGGATATCGTTGAATTGGCCCGCTGCGACGTGCAGGGTGGTATGGCCAAGTCTCAGCGCGGGATGGACCTTCTCTTTCAGATGGAGAGCCTGCCCAAGCCGATCATTGCCGCCGTCAACGGCTTCGCGCTGGGTGGCGGCTGTGAAATCGCCATGGCCTGCGACTTTCGTATCGCGTCCGACAAGGCTCGGATGGGCCAACCCGAAGTCGCCCTGGGACTGATTCCCGGCTATGGCGGCACACAGCGCCTGCCGCGCCTGGTCGGTGCCGGCATGGCGAGAAAACTGCTGTACACGGGTGACCCCATCAAGGCGGACGAGGCGTTGCGCATCGGCCTGGTGGAAGAGGTGGTGCCCGCCGACCAGTTGATGGAGCGTTGCCGCGAACTGGCGGCCCGGATCGCCTCGCGCGGTTCGCTGGCCATCGCCACCGTCAAGAAAGCGGTGCTGATCGGGCTCAACGTCGATCTACCTTCTGGCTGTGCGTACGAGACCACCCAGTTCGGTGCCGGGTTCGCCTCGGAAGACATGAAAGAGGGTTGCGCCGCTTTCCTCGAAAAGCGCCAACCCAACTTCACGGGTCGTTGATCCGGAACCGGGCCCCGTTCAATGCACTGTGAGTTAACCGAAGACCAAATCGACATCCGCGATCTGGCCCGACGCTTCGCCGAGGAGAAGATCTGGCCCATAGCGGAGCGCGCGGATCACGCCGAGGAGCTTGATCTCGACGTCACGCGTCAGCTTGGAGAACTCGGTTTTCTGGGCATGGCCGTGCCCGAGGAATACGGCGGCGGGGGTATGGACTACCTGTCGTACGCGCTGGCCCTGGAGGAGATTTCTCGCGGCTGTCCGTCTCACGCCGCCTCCATGGTGCTCGGCAATTCGCTGTTTGCCACGCCCGTGCTGACCTTCGGCACGGAGGAACAGAAGCAAAAGTGGATGCCCGGCATCTGCACGGGAGAAAAGTTCGGAGCCTTTGCGCTGACCGAACCGGAAGCCGGGTCGGATGCGGCTGCCCTGACGACCACGGCCCAGAAAGACGGCGATCACTACGTCCTCAACGGCACCAAGATCTACGTGACCAACGGCAGCCTGGCCGATGTGGTGATCATCTTTGCCACCCTCGATCGCTCACTGGGGTACAAGGGTATCACCGCGTTTCTCGTGGAGAAGGGCACCCCCGGCTTCACTCTGGGCACGCGGGAGAAGAAGATGGGGTACAAGGCTTCTCCTACGTGCGAGATGGTGCTCACCGACGTCCGTGTAGGGGCGGATACGTTGCTCGGCAAGGAGGGTAAGGGCTTCAGCATCGCCATGCACTCGCTGGACAGCGGGCGCATTTCGATCGGGGCGCAGGCCCTGGGCATTGCGCAGGCGGCCTTTGACCGGGCACTCAAGTACGCGCAGGAACGCAAGCAGTTCGGCCAGCCCATCGCCAACTTCCAGGCTATTCAGTTCATGCTGGCCGACATGGCCACACAGTTGGGAGCCTCCCGCGTGCTCGTGCACTACGCGGCATCTCTCAAAGACCAGGGCGTCGAATACACGCGCCAGGCGGCCGAAGCCAAGCTGTATGCCACCGAGGCGTCTACCTGGGTGTGCCACAAGGCCGTGCAGATCCTGGGCGGGTACGGGTATATCCGGGAGTATCATGTGGAGCGGCACTTCCGCGACGCCCGGGTCACGGAGATCTTCGAGGGCACCTCGGAGATCCAGCGCATCGTGATCGCACGGCAGCTATTCAAGGAGGCGGCCCAGGGTGTGGGCGCCTGATACGGGAGGTTGACATGAGCAACGAGAATCCCCCGCTGAATCAGCTGATCTATGACTGGAACACAGCCGGTACGGGATACCCCCATCGGGCAGTGCAGGTCGAGTTCGACGATGAGACACTCCGCGACGGACTCCAATCGCCCTCCGTACGAGATCCCGATATCGAGACGAAGATTCGGCTTCTGCACCTGATGGAAGATCTGGGCATCCACACAGCCAACGTGGGCCTGCCCGGCGCCGGTCCGCGCGCACGGGCCAACATTACAGCGCTCTGCCGGGAGATGGTCGACCAGAAGCTCGAGATCACACCCAACTGCGCCGTGCGCACTGTCCGCGCCGACATCGAGCCGCTCGTGGACATATCGCAGAAGGTGGGCATTCCGATCGAAGCGTGCACGTTTATCGGATCGTCGCCCATCCGCCAGTTCGCCGAGGACTGGACGCTGGATCACATGCTCAAGTTGACCGAAGACTCGGTTTCGTACGCCACGGAGAACGGATTGCCCGTGATGTACGTGACCGAAGACACGTGCCGGGCTACGCCCGAGACGATCAAGCGCCTGTTCATCACGGCCATCGAGGCGGGCGCCCGTCGCGTCTGCGTGTGCGATACGGTGGGCCACATTACGCCCCGGGGGGTTCGCAACCTCATCCCCTACGTGCGGCAGATCATCAAGGAAACCGGCAAAGACATCAAGATCGACTGGCACGGACACAACGACCGGGGCCTGGGTGTGATCAACACCATCACGGCCATGACCTCGGGTGTCGATCGCGTGCACGCCACGGCGATGGGGTTGGGCGAACGCGTGGGCAACTGCTCCATGGATCAGTTGCTGATCAACCTGCGCCTGATGGGCTATATCGATTCGAATCTGTCCGCGCTGCGCGAGTACGTCGAGATGACGAGTGAGGCCACGGGCGTACCGATCCCGGACAACTACCCGGCGTTCGGCATCGATGCGTTTCGCACGGCCACGGGGGTGCACGCAGCGGCCGTCATCAAGGCCGAGAAAAAGGGCGCGGACTGGCTGGCCGATCGCGTCTACTCCGGCGTACCGGCGAGCATGGTGGGCAGCCGCCAGCGGATCGAAGTTGGTTTCATGTCTGGAGTCTCCAACGTCGTGTACTGGCTGCACGAACACGGCATGGAGCCCAATGAGAGCCTGGTGGAGAAGATCTTCCGGGCGGCCAAGGAACGCAACCGCGTCCTCAGCGAAGAAGAGCTGCTGGAGATCTGCAAATTCAACAAAGAAGAAATGCAACATCCGCTGCCTATGGACTCACTCGAGCAGTGGAAGGATCAGGTCAAGAAGGACTAGCCGAAGGCACAGATCCGCGGCACAGACCCGGGGACCAGACCCGCAGCGCAGACCCGGGGCACAGACCCGGGGCCCAGAAAGCGGTATGGCATACAAGATAGCAGGGCTGGGAGGTGACGTGAGCGGACGGGAGGGCGCCGTTGGTGGACTG
>JAUVRN010000125.1 GCA_030597645.1 Candidatus Zixiibacteriota bacterium | reverse complement strand
GCTTCTTGGCTTCCTCCAGGCGATGAAGATAGTCTTTGAGCTGCTTTTTGCCGGGATACGAGATGCCGTAGCTGCGCTGCAGCATCGGCCGGTCGGAGTCGCCGCGCCAGTACGCGCCGGCCGAAGTCAGCAGTTTGTACGACTTGATCCGTCCCGTGGATGGTATGTGCGGACCGCGGCACAGGTCCGTAAACGTGTCGTGCGAATAAAACGTGATACGATCACCCTCGGGCAGATCCGCCAGGATCTCGAGCTTGTACGACTCGTTCCCTTCTGTGAGTCGGGCCCGAGCGTCCTCGAGGCTGTACTCCCGGCAGGAGTAGGCAAAGTCGGCCTCGATGATCTCGCCCATCCGCTTTTCGATCGCCTCCAGGTCATCAGGCGCAAACGGCCGGTCGCGCTCGAAGTCATAGTAGAAACCCTCCTCGATCGGCGGACCGATAGCGAGCCGGGTGCCCGGAAAAATATCTACCACCGCCTGCGCCATGATGTGTGCCGTGGAATGCCAGAAGACTTCGCGGCCTTTGGGATCGTCGAATGTAAGGATGGCCACTTCGGCCCCGTCGTCGAGTGGGGCGGACAGGTCGCACACCCGGCCATCGCTGAACAGCGCCAGGGCGGCCCTGGCCAGCCCGGGGCCAATATCCCCCGCGAGGTCGGCACCCGTTGATCCGGCCGGCAGACTCCGTAGGGAACCGTCTGGCAGACGCACTTCCACTGCGTCGGCCTGGCGCGAGGCGACGTCGGTTCCCTTAGCGACGGACATTTGCTTGCATCACAACAGCTTTCCAGTGGGGCGCCAAACCCCGCAATGAACTAACCGTAAAACTTATAATTGTACGGCGATTCTCCCGGGCAGTCAAGCGAAAACACGCTCCAAGATGAGATGTCACAATGAGTTAACGACGCGGGGAAGCCGACCGGGGTGAACGAATTGAGCGCTCAAAGAATACCGTATTCATGGTGGGCGATACTGGACTTGAACCAGTGACCTCTTGCATGTCAAGCAAGCGCTCTAGCCACCTGAGCTAATCGCCCTGTGTGTCCGATGGGGATACGCACAGGCGCCCCCGAAGTACAACGGGAGATAGCTTATCGATCAGGTGTGGAGCAGTCAAGACGATTCGAGTCCGTGCCGCGGCCACCTGCAATGCAGAGGAAGCGTCCGACATCCTGGCTCAGGTATCTTCCCTAGGTTGGCTCGTGACTCGTTCCGAGCTGCCATTTGTCCAGCAATCGGTCCACAATCTGCTCGATCACCTCGCGCGAATCGTAGACTCCGGCCTCGATTCGCTGGCGGATGGCGTCCAGTCTCTGTGCGCGTGCCAAGTCTGCCATGCCCTCCTCCGCGGACGCAGGTTGCAGGCGCGACGAGCCGACCGCGTCGGTCCGGGAGTACGTGGCCCCATCGGCCCCGTTCCCGGAGGACAGCTCCACCGCGTCCGTGCGGGATTTGGACAAAGGCTTCTCTGAGCTTCTGGGCTCAGGCTCCGGAAGCGTCCCCGGAGATCCTTGGTTACGATCGACCGTCATAATGCGCCCCTATATGTAATGTCGGCCGCCCGGGCCATCCTCTTTAGAACTGGTGTCGAAGGTAGATTCTACTGCAATCGGGGGCAAGGGATGCAGGCGGTGTCCTCGACCGAAACCATTCTTGAAGCCAGTTCCATGGAGTCTCAGCGTGTGCCGTCCGGTATGTGACCCGAGCGAGGCCGGGGGCGATTTGCCCGAAGGGCCTCATTCTCCTCGCCGAGTCGGGTCAGCTCAGCCTTCAGCTTTCTGTAATGTCGCCGTGCCGCCCACGTACCCTCCTGCAACGAGCGGTGCGCCGCAGCGAGGATCTCGGCAGCCTGCTGAACCATTTCGGGCACCGGGTCAAGCCTGGACGCGCGCTCGAACAGCTCCGGCTCTTTCTGTCGCATGGTCGAGATGGCGAATTGGCTCTCCCGCAGCCCGCCGGCGATTGTGTTGAGTTCGCCGTACCAGAGAGCCAGCTCTGATTCGACGCCCCGCTCAACCGCGTCCCGCTGCCGCTCGATCAGCACGAAGAGAGAGCGATAGAAAACGAGTTCGCGCTTGAGTCGATAGACCAGCTCATTGTGGAGCTCGCGGCAGGCGTCGTAATCCATCAGGCCCGGGCGGTGATCGGTCCCGGGCGTGGACCGGTCGATTCGAGAGTGGGCCGGGCACTGATCGTGGTCCACACTCCCAGCGTTCCGTATCTCGGCACTACCTGATTGTTCCCCTGCTTATGTGCTCTCCCTGTTTTTTGCCACGTCCCCGTGGGGTTGCCCCCACGATCTAAGATTCGGCCATAGCAAGCCTCGGCTTTACGCCCGGGCGCGATCGAGCCGGATTGTCTCTAGCGCATTTCGAGCGCTGCGAGAGCCTGCTTCGCGGGCTCGAAGTCCGGTTGCCGGTCCAGCAGGTGCCGATATCCGAGCAGCGCCGCGTCCTGTCGTCCCATTGCCTGATAGCTCTGGGCCAGCCGGAACAGTGCTTCGAGATCACCCGGATTATCTGTCACATAGCGTTCGTAGAGAGGCAGCGCGTCGGTGTGCTCCCCCACCTCGGAGCAGAGGTCCGCCAGTAGCAGAATGGCATCCGGGTCTCCGGGGCCGGCCTCCAGGTAGGCCGTCAGCTCCACGCGCGCCCGCTCGTGCTGGCCACGCCGTAGATAGACCAACGCCCGGTTTCTGCGGACGATCGCCAGGCCCGGCTGCTCCGAGAGCGCACGCTCGTAGCACGACAGGGCCTTCTGCCATGCTTCCGCGCGGAAGTGTACATTGCCCAAATCCGACCACGCTGTGGCATCGCCCGGCTCGATCGCCAGAAGCTGCTCCCAGCGATCGGCGGCCCCTTCATCACCGCGTGCCGACGCGATCCGGGCTGCCAGTTTGAGGGCGCCCGGCTCAGCCTGGACTTCGGGTTGTGCCTGCGCGAGCAACGTGGCGGCTTCGTCCAGTGCGCCCGTGTGAAAGGCGGCGGACGCCAGGTTGAACGGCAGATCTGGATGATCGGGGCGTACGCCGTGGGCGTTCTGGTAATGCTCCCGGGCACGCGGCCACTCGCCCTGGTACGCCGCGATGTCACCCAGGCAAAAGTGTGCCCAAAAGCTGTCGGACCGGTGACCCAGCTCCTTGGTGAACGCCTCCCGTGCTTCATCGAAGCGTCCGAGCCGGTAACAGATCCGACCGATGCGAAGATGGGCTTCCAGGTAATCATCGCGATCAACCAGCACCTTGCAGTACCACTCCAGCGCCACGGGAAGATTGGCGAGCGCCTCCTCTACCTGGCCCAGTCCGTAGTACGCCTGGTGCATCGTCTGAAGATTGAGCAGGATAAAGCCGCTGGTTTCATCCGCTTCGTTGTACTGCCCGCGCACGCGCAGGTACGACAAAAACGCCTCCCGGGCCTCGTCGTAGCGCTTGCGCTGGGAGAGAATGTGCCCCAGGGTCATCAGCGCGTCGATGTAGTCGGTCTTGATCGCCAGCGCGTCGCGACAAGCCTGCTCGGCCTCCTCGTATTGCTCCAGGTGGAACAACGCCGTGGCCAGCTGATGGTAGCCCATCAATAAGATATGGACGTGCTCCGTCTCCTGCGGCGTCAGAATCTCCGTCACGCGCCGGGCGTGCCGGACGATGTCCGGCGCCAGGGTCTTGCCCTGCTCCCTGCCCCGCATGACCTGAGCCATGTTGAAATGCGCAAAGGCGTCGTCGGGGTTCTCTTTCAGCTGACGGCGCAGCAGATCCGTGGTGCGTTCGAACTTGCCGCGTTTCTCCGCCAGCGACGGCGTGTACCCATAGTGATCGATCCGAACGGGCGCTCGCAGTACCGGCGTGCCCGGCGGAAGATCGATCTGGTTGTGTACGATTCCGCGATACACGTAGCCGCGACCATTACGGAACATGCGGATACTCGGGAGAAATGACACGTGATCGGTGTCGAGGTCGATGTTGTAGAGAGAAAACGAAACGGCCTCCTGGAGACACGAGTTCGACACCTTGCGCACCAGGGACACCGAGTCGGAGTGCAATCGCTCGTCGGCGTCGAGGATGAGAATCCAGTCGCCGGTGGCGTACGACAGCGACTGGTTCCGGGCCTTCGCAAAGTCGTTTTCCCACGCATGGTGATAGACGCGGGCGCCGTGCGCCCGGGCGATGTCCACCGTGCCGTCGGTTGATCCGGTGTCGACGACGATGATCTCATCGACGGTGCTCCGCACACTGGCGAGGGCCCCATCGAGCATCTCCTCTTCGTCTTTGACGATCATGCAGAGGCTGATCTTGCGATCGTGTATCACCCCGTCACGGATCAGCAGCAGGTCATCGACCAGCCCACACTGCGCCAGTCCGTCAGCGATATACCGCCCTGCCCGCTCGGCGTCCCCTCCGCGCCGGCAAACCAGGGCGGCATTCAGATAGGGCAGATGGTAGTCGCTCTTGTCCGCGATCGTTTGATCGAACAGCTCCACCGCCCGGCAGTCCTCGCCGCGATCTTTGGCGGCAGAGCCAAGCGTGTTGAGGATCTCGTGAAGTTTGTCGTGCGTGTGGTTGAATGGCAGCCGGGGATCCACCTGGCTGTGCAGGTCCCGGTAGCGCGTGCCCCACGTTTCGGTGGCGTCGTAGTCACCCCGCTGATACGCCAGAAAGCAAGCCACGTAACAGAGATCGAGCGTGTCGGTCCGGGCTGGATCGGCAGCCTCGATGACCTGCCAGCCCCGCTCATACTCTCCGGCTCGCGCATAGGCGAAGGTGGCCAGCAGCCGGGCCGCCGCACGCAACTCGAAGGCCGTGCCGGCCGGCACCTCCCGGTACAGGGCCTGCGCATCACGCGCCGCGGCACTGAATCGGCCGCGATCGTAAAACCTCCGTGCCCGGTTCAGTCGCTGTTCCGGTGTGTGGTGCTTATGATAGCTCCTGGACACAGGCCTTTCCTTTTCGGGCGATGATGAGATTCGAACCGGGTGACGGCAGCCCGGGCGACAGATGCAGCCGCTCGTGCGGGTAACTCATCCGGGCGACCGCCAGCTGATCTTCGGAGGTCGCGCCTTCCCTGTGGGCGAGTTGCCTGATCTGCGCAGTCAACGCATGGTCGGATGGATCGGGCGTATTCATGGCATTCCCCGCCCGGGGTCGCAACCCGAGTGCCAAATGCTAACTTATTGTATACAAGTCAGTTAGAAACATCCGACCGTTCCGGCCGGAAGCGATGTACCAGAGCGGGGGAAGGATCGTCCGCCGTGAAGAATCGGGCGCGTGCAGTATCCGGGGTCAGAAGTTCGTTGCCTATACCGGTGCGGACACTAGGCCGGTTGTCGGGCCGCCTGGGGCTTGAGTTCGCTGCGCCGAAGCGGCTCCGCCTCGATCTTGACGTCGCCGTCGATCAGCCGGTGCTGAGTGGTGAAGCCCGAGCGGTTGAGCACGAGCTGCTTGCCTTTGTGTGTCACCGCGTTGATGGCAATGGGACCGAGCAGGTTCATCGAGGCGTCACTGAACCGGTCCGGGATCGTGCAGATACCCAGGACCACCAGCCGGTCGTTGGGACCCGGTCTGACATCACCCAGTTCCCGCGGATCGATCTCGATCTTGTAGCTGGGGAAAAAGACCGCGGGGTTGGCCACGACAAATGCCGTCTGTGGCTCGTCCAGACTCTGTAACCAGCCAAAGGGGGCTTCTTCGGCCACCTCCACGTGCACGAACCGCCGGAGTTGCTCGAATCCTAAGAGACCGCGGCGAAACTCGATCTGGTCGTCCCCGGGAACATCGATTTTGCCGAAACGCAGCGTGTCAAACTCGGCCATGATTGCTCCTATCGCTCATCGTACACGAAATCTCGATCCGAGCCGGCCGGCGGCCGCCCCCGATCGTGGTGCGGTCGACCCTTTTCGGGCTCCCGTACCTGCGATCCCCACAGCGGGCTACCGTACCGCGGATCGGGCTCTTCCTTCTCCCTTCTGGAGAACCACTTTCCGATCATGTCTGTCTCACTTCTCCGGGCGCCGCCCTTTCCGCCGGCGAGGGTTGCGTTCGAAGCGGACTTCGGGCTGAGATGTGCCGTCGCCCAGGTCCCGGCTCACCATGCCCCGCAAGTAACCCGCGATCTTGCCCAGATCATCGCGGATCGATGTGGATGCCGCTCGATTTTCGTCCTGAATCTTCAGGTACACTTCCTCACGGTGCACGATGACCGCCGGCGGTGCTTCCACGCCCAGTCGAACCTGGCGCCCGAACACCCCGAGCACGGTCACCTTGATGTCATCACCGATCGTTATGCTTTCGCCCAGCTTGCGCGTCAGAATGAGCACGGCACCCTCCGTGGTACCTCAGACGAT
>JAUVRN010000064.1 GCA_030597645.1 Candidatus Zixiibacteriota bacterium | reverse complement strand
CGACAGGGTGAAGAACGCGTGTCCCAGTGCTTCCAGCCATCCCTCCATCGTGAGTTCCGCAAAGTGCGGCGTGAAGATGAAGCTCAGCGCCTCCCCGGCGCCGTCCATAGTGAGTGCGCTGCCCAACAGCAGCAGGAGAATCACGAGCAGCGTGGGCATCAAGATACGCGTAACCCGCTCGATGCCTTTGCCCACGCCCATGAAGATGATCGACATCGTGGCGCCCATGAACAGGGCGGAGAGGAGAATCTGCGTCGGCCCGTCGGCTACGAATCCCGTGAACGTGTCGCCCAGTGCCAGGCCGGCCGGGAATCCGTTCATGCTCCAACCGAGACACTTGATGAACTAGGAGATGGTCCAGCCGGCGACCACGGTGTAGTACCCGAGGATCACGAAGCCGGCCAGCACGCCCCAGCCGCCGACGAATCCCCACGCGGGACCGACGGCCGCTTTCATTGCGCCCACGGCGCTCCTTTGCGTCTTACGGCCGATCAGGATCTCGGCCATCATGATGGGAAGGCCCACGGCCAGAATGCAGAGCAGGTAGACGAGAACGAACGCTCCGCCTTTGTTGTCCCAGGTGATGAATGGAAACTTCCAGAGGTTGCCGAGACCGATGGCACTGCCGGCTGCGGCCAGGATGAAGCCCGTTTTGGATCCCCATTGCTCACGGGTCTGTGCCATGCGTGTTCCTTCCTGTGACGGGTTGGATCAGGGTTCAAACAGCATCGGACTAAGGACCGCCGGGGAGCAGCTCATGCGGCGGAATGAAGGATGTGAGGCACTGGGGCGCAACGGTTCGGTTAACCTCAGTGTTGCAGCAACGCACGGTCGCAGATGGCCGGCGCTCGGTGCGTTTCCGCTCGCGACAAGATGGCCGGCTCTCAATGCGTTTCCGCTCGCGACATACGGCGGCACTGAGGTTGAGCCTCAGTGGCCCTCCACATAGTACATCTTCTCACCCGCTTCGATGCGGATCGACAGCTTGTTTACCGGCCGCGGCAGCGGGCAGGTGGCGAACGGCGTAAACACGCAGGGGGGGTTGTAGCACTTGTTGAAATCGAGTACCACGACACCATTGGAGTCGGGCGGGTCCGTATACATGAAACGTCCGCCACCATAGGTTTCGTGTTGATTGGTGGCGTCGCCGAAGACGAACCAGAGATACTCTTCCGGCTTGCCCGTCGGCTCCAGTTGATACGTCTCGCCGTGGACCTAGAACGTCGCGACGCCGGGACACTCCTCCTCCACCTCGTGCCCGAGCACGTTGGGCGTCTTGATCTTTTTCGGTGGGTCATACGCTTCCCAGCGCCCCTCGATGTGCCAGGCGGGATCGATGTCGAAGCGCTCGACGTGTCTAAACTCCTTGAGGGCTCTGCTCTGTCGGTCCTTGAGACGGAGATACTGCCGTCCGGCCCGCTCGATCACGTAGAACTGGAATCGGTCCTTCATGTGAAGAACCGTGGTGCCCTCCTCGGTGTCCGGGATCATCTGCATCCTGTTCACCGGCACTCCGTCCTCGAAGACGGCCACGCCCGGTTCCACGACGATGGTGACGTCGCCCACATCCAACTCCAGGACACCCGCGTGACCGGGAGCGCCATCCGGAAAACGAATGTGTGACTCTTCCGAAGATCCGAATGTACTGGTCCCCTGCTCCAGTGGAAAGAGACCGACGATGGAGAACCACCCTGTCTCGCGCCGGAGCCCCTCTTCACGCCTGGCGTGCCAGTCGAGAATGTCCTGCTCGTACTCGTCGATATTGGCTACCTGTCCCCACACGGGAACGCAAAGTGCGGCCAGGGCGACCACGACCAATACCCGTCCGATGGATCGAATCTCATTCATACCCATGCAGGATCGTGGCCGGGGCCCCCGTCCGTCAAGCCGATCCTCGCGTCCGCAATCCTCCTTGCCGGAGCGTCCACCGGGCCTATTTTGCAGGGGTCATGCCTGAATCGAACGCTTTTGTAGCTACAGCACGCAAATACAGACCCCGGACGTTTGGCGATATCCTGGCCCAGCCCGGGGTTACGGTGACCCTCAAGAACGCCCTGGCCACGGGCCGGCTGCACCACGCATTCCTCTTCTGCGGCCCCCGCGGTACCGGCAAGACCACCACGGCCCGGGTGCTGGCTCGCGCACTCAACTGTGCCGACCTCAAGGAGGGCGAACCCTGCGGCATCTGCAAACCCTGCGTCCAGTTCACCGAGGGTAGAAGTCTCGACGTCATCGAGATCGATGGCGCCAGCAATCGCGGGGTGGATGATATCCGCAGCCTCCGGGAGCGTGTAGCCTATGCCGCGGCGGGAGGCGGCTACAAGGTCTATATCGTGGACGAAGTCCACATGCTCACCAACGAGGCCTTCAACGCGCTGCTCAAGACGCTGGAAGAGCCGCCGCCGCACGTAGTCTTCATCTTTGCCACCACCGAACCGGCCAAGGTGGCGCCGACGATCATCTCGCGCTGTCAGCGGTTTGATTTCCGCCGCATCGCTCCCGAGCCCATCATCGAGGCGATTCACAACATCGTCAAGTTGGAAGCGCTCGATATCGACGACGAAGCCGTGGCGCTGCTGGCACGGCGCGCCCAGGGGTCGCTGCGTGACGCGTATTCGCTGCTCGATCAGACGGGGGCGTATGCCGAAGGCCGGATCACGCGTGAGACCGTAGAGGAAGCTCTGGGCATCATTTCCGAAGACGCGATGTTCAAGATCACCGCACTCTGGGCCGAGCGTAAGACGGCCGAGGCGTTTGCACTCCTGGCTGAGCTGTGGGAAGCGGGCATCGATCCGGCGGAATGGGCGTCTGCTTTCGGTGAGCATCTGCGTGACCTGGTGGCCGCCTGCGTGGGCGGTGAAGCATCGCCCGGCGGTCGATTCGACGAGGCGGCCAAGCCCTTTGCACTCGGCGATCTGCTGCGCGCGCAGGTCATGCTCTCGGATCTCAAGCTCAAACTCCGGGTGCTCGGCGATCCCCGACCTGAGGTGGAAGTGTACGTGCTGCGGCTTCTCTCGCTGGCCGACACCGTGACGCTGTCACAAGCGCTCGCCGGCGCAGGCACACGGTCTGCACCGCGGCCGGCGAATGACCATTCAGCCTCGAGGAATTCAGCCTCGAGGAATCCAGGCACGGATACCGCGCCTTCCCCGGCACCCCACGCCACAGGCGGTCCGGCCGTCGATCCGAGGCTCGACCTGCGTGTGGCACCGGTCAATCACGAGCCTGAGGAGTTGCCGGTGGAACCGTGGGAGCGGTTCCTGGTGATCCTGCGCAAGAAGGCGCCCTGGGCGGCAGCTCAACTGCGGCAGGGCAAGCTCGATAGCCACAAGGACGGGCAGGCACAGTTTTTCATCCCCGACAGCAACCAGTTCAATCGCGACCGTTTCGGTTCGACGGGCATTCGCAAAGCCGTGACCGATGCATTCGATGCCGTGTACGGAGCGCGGCCCAAGGTCGAGTTTCGCTTTGGCGAGAGCGAACGCAAGGGCACCGGCACGCAGGCGTTGCTCGAAGACAATCCCGAACTGGCCCGTCTCATCGAGGCCACGGATGGTGAAATCGTGGCGCGCCGACCGCGCAGAAAGGAGTAGTGACACGCTATGAACAAGGGTCTCGGTGGCATGATGAAGCAGATTCAGGAGATGCAGGCCAAGATGGTAGAGGCGCAGGCCCAGCTGGAAGAGATACAGGTCACCGGTACGGCAGGCGGGGGCATGGTGCAGGCCACCATGAACGGCAAACAGGAATTGCTCGCCATCAAGATCGAGCCGGACGTGATCGATCCGGCAGAAAAGGAGATGCTCGAGGAACTGGTCGTCGCGGCGATCTCCCAGGCGCGCGAGAAAGCGTCTGAAGTGCAGAAGGAAAAAATGAGTGAAGTAACCGGCGGCCTGCCCATACCGGGAATGGGCGGCGGGTTTCCATTCTAGATCGAAACGTCCTGGCGGTGATTCCCCGACCATCGTAACCGCGCACTTCGTAATCCATGTCCATCCGCCATTCCAGCGCCGCCATCGAAGCCCTCGTGACCGAGCTGTCACGCCTGCCGGGCATCGGGCGCCGCACGGCGCAGCGCATGGCGCTGGCGATCATCAAGTATCCCAAGTCCGAGATCATGCGCCTGGCCGAAACGCTGTCGACCGTGGCCACTTCGGTGCGCCTCTGCTCTGTCTGCGCCAATCTTACGGAGGAGGATCCGTGCGAGATCTGTCGCAATCCCGAGAGGGAAACAGGCGTGATCTGTGTGGTGGAAGACACGCCGGATTTGATGGCCATCGAGCGCACCGGCTCATACCGCGGGCTGTACCACGTCCTGCACGGGGCGCTGTCACCGCTGGAAGGTGTGGGACCCGACGACCTCAAGATCAAGGAACTGCTGGAGCGTCTCTCCTCCGAGGTGACCGAAGTGATCCTCGCCACCAATCCGTCGGTCGAAGGCGAAGCGACGGCCGTGTACATGGCTCGCCTCATCAAGCCCACGGGTATCCGGACCACGCGCATCGCCCAGGGTCTGCCCATGGGGGCGGCCATCGAGATGGCCGACCAGAGTACGCTCGCCCGCGCCCTCTCCGGCCGCTGCGACATTTGAGTCCGCTTCGATGACTGTCTTCTGCTGCGATCGGACCTAGGATGGTTCGCTACCCGGTTCGCGCGGCATTCGCATCACTCATCATCTGGTTCGCGGTCGCCATGACCCGCTACCTGGTCGCACCCGCGGCGGCGCACAACTTCGGCAGTTTCGGCGAGACGATGCTGATGTGGCTCGTCACCGCACTGGTCGGATTCGCGTGCACATTCTTCTACCTTCTGGAGCGATCTCCCAACCCGCCCCTGGCCGCGGCGCGTTTCGGCGTGTACGCAGTTATTCTCAAAGGTCTATTGGATCTCGGCCTGGCATCGACGCTGCAGACGCGAGTGGGCCCCACCACCAGCGACCTGATGTCCTCTACGGAGTACTGGCTGGAGATGGTCATTCTCGTGGTGAGCGCATACCTGGCGGGGCAGGTCTTCGTGCGTGCGCGGCGGGCCTGAGCCACCTAGATTTACTCCCGATGGAGCTGTCCGCCCGAGCCGATCTATGAACGACAAAGCACGAACCACCGCATCCTTCCGGCCGCCTTCGATCGAGCAGATCGTGGCCGACGAACGCTATGCGCAGTGGGTCACGACCCTGTCGCGGCCGCTGGTCACGGCCCTCGCACGAGAA
The DNA here is from genome assembly GCA_030597645.1 of Candidatus Zixiibacteriota bacterium. Taxonomy (GTDB): domain Bacteria; phylum Zixibacteria; class MSB-5A5; order JAUVRN01; family JAUVRN01; genus JAUVRN01. The sequence goes on along the minus strand of JAUVRN010000064.1, from coordinate 3,346 downwards.
GCCGTGGAAGCAATGCGCAAGGCGGAATCAGCCGACGCCGATGCACTGGATCAGACATTCCGCGCGTTACTGGAACGGTGGCGTCAGCGGTCGCTCATCCCGGTCATCAACGCCACAGGCGTGCTGATTCACACCAACCTCGGACGGGCACCGCTCGACCGTGAGTTCTGGGATGCGTTGTTTCAGCGCCTGAGCGGGTACGGATCGCTCGAATACGACCTCGACAAGGGAGCGCGCGGTCATCGCGGCACGCTGGTGCACAGGCTCGTCGCGGAGATCGCGGACGCCGAGGCCGGCCTGGTGGTCAACAACTGCGCCGGGGCGTTGCTGCTCATGCTGGCCCAGGCACGCGGTCGCGAGGTGATCGTGTCGCGCGGGGAGCTGGTGCAGATCGGCGGCGGATTTCGCGTGCCCGACATCATGGCCCAATCCGGTGTGCACCTCGTCGAAGTGGGCACGACCAACAAGACGGTGCTGCGTGATTATACGGCAGCCATCGGGAGCGACACCGCGGCTATTCTCAAGGTCCACCAATCCAACTTCCAGATGTCGGGCTTTGTCGAAGATGTGGCCTCGAAGCAGCTCGTTGATCTGTGCCGGCAACACAAACTCCTCCTGATCGAGGATCTCGGCTCCGGCGCAGTGCTCGATCTGTCGAAGTACGGCCTGCCGCGGGAACGGATGCTCTCCGACGCGGTACGCGACGGCGTCGACCTGGTCAGCGTGTCGGGAGACAAACTGCTGGGCGGGCCGCAGGCAGGACTGATCGCCGGCAGGGGCGACGCGGTGATGGAACTGGCGCGTCACCCGCTGTATCGCGCCCTGCGGCCGGACAAGATCTCCCTGACGGCGCTCGAGATGACTCTGCGAGCGCACCTGTCCGGCACAGCCGAGTCGAAGCTTCCACTGTATCGCCTGCTCGCCACAACGCCGGATGTGCTGATCAAACGCGCGGAGTCTATCACCGCGGGTCTCCCGGACGATCGGGTACGCATCGAATCCAGCGAAGCGGTCACCGGCGGCGGTACGTTGCCCGATGCCGGCATGCCGTCGGTCGCGGTCGTGGTCAATGTCGCTGACGCCGGCGATGCATCCGCGCACCTGCGACGCCTGGATCCCCCGGTCATCGCCCGCGTGGTCGACGATGCACTCTGGTTCGATCTCAAGTCGGTATTCGCAGATCAGGATGCAGCGCTCAAGCAGGCGCTGACTTCGATCATCGGATAGCCTGGATGCACGTACTCGGTACCGCCGGTCACGTGGACCACGGCAAGAGCGCTATCGTCAAGGCGCTCTCCGGCATCGACCCGGATCGTCTCCCCGAAGAAAAGCAACGTGGTCTCACTATCGACCTGGGCTTTGCCTGGTTCGAGACGGAAGAGGGCCCCCTGGGAGTGGTGGACGTGCCAGGGCACGAGCGCTTCGTGCGTACTATGGTGGCCGGCGTCGGCGGGATCGACATCGTACTGCTGGTCGTGGCTGCCGACGACGGCTGGATGCCGCAGACGCAGGAGCACCTCGACATCCTTCGCCTGCTCGATGTTCACCACGGCGTGATTGTGCTGTCCAAGATCGACCTGGTCGAGGAAAGCTGGGCGGCCCTGGTCGAAGACGACATTCGCGACAAGACGAGAGGTACGTTTCTCGACGGCGCCACCATCGTGCGTACCGCTGCCATTCACGGTCAGGGCATGGACGAACTGCGCGCGGCCATCGCCGGTGCCCAGCACCAGACCGCGCAGCGCCGCAACCTCGGCCGGGCACGGTTGGCCGTGGATCGCGTGTTCAGCATGACCGGTCAGGGCACGGTGATCACCGGGACGCTCCGCGACGGTGAGTTCCGTCGCGATCAGCGCGTGTACCTGTTCCCGGGTGGCGACGAACTGCGCATTCGCACACTGCAGACTCACAAACACGAGCTGGAGGTGGCCACGCCCGGCAGTCGTGTGGCGGCCAATCTCGCCGGCGTGGATAAGCAGGCGCTGTCCCGGGGCAACTGGCTGTATGCCGACCGGCCGGAGCCGCTTCCCCGCTATGTCGGAGTCGAGCTGGAGCTGCTCCCCAACGCACCCTTCGGCCTCAAGTCCCGCACGGACCTGTTGATCATCTTCGGTACGACAGAATGCCATGCGCGTCTCGTGATGCCCGATGCCAGGGCCATGGCGCCTGGAGCACGGGGCGTGGCGCAGCTGGAGCTTCTGGAACCGCTGACGGCACGGTTTGGCGACCGGTTCATCGTACGCCTGCCCACGCCCCAGGTCACCGTGGGCGGCGGACGGTTTCTCGAACCGTCACCGCATCGCTACGCTCGCCGGCACACGCATGCCTGGAACGCGCTGACGAACATGGCCGAGGGAGACGTGGCCGGCTGGCTGCAGGGTGTGCTGGAGAGCGCTCACATCGCGCACATCGAAGATCTGTTCCGGTTCTATCCGGCCGACCGCAAGAGCTTTGATCAGGCGCTGTCCGACGGCCAAAAACTGGGTGACTGGCGCAGGGAGGGCGCCTACCTGATACAGGCCGGCCACTGGGAAGACATCGCCAAGCAGATCGAATCGACCGTCATCGCGTATCACAAGGAGCATCCAACGGAAACCGGTCCCCCGTCGGCGGAGATTCTCTCTTCGGCCCGGATCCCGCAGGAGCTACAGCACGGTTTTCTGGTCACGCTCGAAAAGTCTGGAGTGCGCACGGAAGGGCCGCACTTCTGCCACCAGTCACATCGTGCGGGCCTGACCGCCGTTCAGCAAAAACTGGCCGACGCTTGGCGGCACACGTTTGCGGATCAGCCCTTTGCCGGACCGTCACGCGGGGACCTGGTCAAGCAGTCGGCTGATGCCCGGCCGACGCTTGAGTTTCTGCTCAGGTCCGAGGAGTTGATCGAACTCAAAGAGGGCATGCTGTTTCGGCGGTCCGACTTTGACATGGCCGTTCGCAAGGCGGTGGAGGCGATCCAGAGAGATGGCGAGCTGACGGTGTCGACGTTTCGTGAGTTGATCGGCACCTCCCGCAAGTATGCTATGCCGATTCTCGATCGCTGCGATCGGATGGGGTATACGAAGAGGGTGGCAGACAAGCGCGTCGCCGGACCCCGCGCCGCCGAACTGATCGAGCAGACCACACCGTGAAACTGACCAACGGCAACCTGATCACCATGTGTGGCCGCGGCGACACCCTGCAGGCCCTCGACGTGGATGGGGATCGTTTCGCGGAGACCGGCCGCAGGGATCCCGTGGTCATCGATCTGCAGGGACGCACCGTCATCCCCGGGTTCTGCGACGCACACACACACTTCTGGTGGTGGGCCATGGCGCTCGATCAGATCAACCTCGATGGCGTGACGTCT
>JAUVRN010000075.1 GCA_030597645.1 Candidatus Zixiibacteriota bacterium | reverse complement strand
TTGCATCATCCGTTCTTCCTGGTGGGTACACTGGTGGTGGCCTTTATGACCGCGTTCTACATGTTCCGGGTGACGTTTTTGACCTTTGCCGGCGAGCCACGGGATCGGAAGAAGTTCGATCACGCCCACGAGTCGCCGTTTAGCATGACCGGCCCGTTGATCTTCCTGGCGGTCCTTTCCGTCTGTGCCGGCTGGTGGGGCATCCCCTGGTTGCAGCACGGCTTTGCTCAATTCATCACCGGGGGCGAGGGGCATCACGCCGAGCCGTCCATTCCGCTCATGGCGCTGGCCACGCTGATCGGCCTGTCGGGTATCGGCCTGGCCTACCTGATGTATTACAAGAAATCGATTTCGGCAGAGGCGGTAGGCCAGCGCTTCGGGCGCGCCTATACGCTGGTGTACAACAAGTACTATTTCGACGAGCTGTATTCGGTGCTGTTCATCCGCCCGTTCTATGCGCTGTGCGACTTCCTGTGGACATTCGACATGCTCCTCATCGACGGGTTGGTCAATTTCGCAGGTTGGTTCGGTCTGGCACTGTCCATCGCGCACAACGCGTTCGACAAGTACATCGTCGATGGTCTGGTAAATGGCAGCGGGTACGCCATGCGCGGCCTCGGCCGGACGCTGCGTTTCGTGCAGTCCGGTCGGGTGCAGAACTACGCGTTTTTAGTCGCGTTCGGCGTACTGCTTCTGGTCATCGTGCAGATTGACCTGCTCAGTCTGGTCGTCAGCATATTCGAGGGGTCACAGTAGGACACTACGCTCATGGACTTTCCGATTCTAACGTGGATGATTTTCCTGCCGCTTGTGGGCATGGTCACCATCATGGCGATGCCCAAGACCGCGGTGGGCGCAATCCGGTGGACGGCTCTGGGATTCACGGTGCCGTCGCTGGTGCTCTCGCTGATCATGCTGGCAGGGTACGACTGGTCGACGGCTGACTTCCAGTTCATGGAGCGGCATAGCTGGATCCCCAACGTGAACATCCAGTACCTGCTGGGCGTCGACGGTATCTCGGTGCCCCTGCTCGTCCTGACCACGCTGCTCACGTGTATCTGCATCCTCGCCAGCTTCAAGATCACCGACCGCCTCAAGGAGTACATGGCGTTCTTTCTGTTGCTCGAAACGGGGATGATCGGCGTCTTCTGTGCGCTCGACTTTTTCCTCTTCTACGTGTTCTGGGAGGTCATGCTGGTGCCGATGTACTTCCTCATCGGCATCTGGGGCGGCCCGCGCAGAGAGTACGCGGCGATCAAGTTCTTCCTCTACACGCTGTTCGGTTCCATCTTCATGCTGGTGGCGATTCTGGCCGTCTACTTCACCACGGAGCCGCACACGTTCGACATGCTGGTGATCATGCAGCAGGGCGTCGGCTGGGCCCGGGGCTTCCAGATGTTCCTCTGGGTCTTCTTCTTCATCGCGTTCGCGATCAAAGTGCCGATCTTCCCGTTCCACACGTGGTTACCGGACGCGCACGTGGAAGCACCGACGGCCGTCTCCGTGATCCTGGCCGGTATCCTGCTGAAGATGGGCACCTACGGGATCCTGCGGGTCAACTTCTCCATGCTGCCGCTGGCCACGCAGGAGTTTTCGCTGCTCATGGTGTGGATCGGCATGATCAGCATTATCTATGGCGCGCTGGTCAGTATGGCTCAGCGCGATCTCAAGAAACTGGTGGCCTATTCGTCCGTGTCGCACATGGGCTTCTGTATCCTGGCCATGGGGGCGTTGACCACCACCGGTATCGCCGGCGCCATGTTCCAGATGATCTCGCATGGACTGATCACGGGCGCCATGTTCCTGCTCGTGGGCGTACTGTACGACCGGGCACACACTCGCGAGATCGCGGCCTTCGGCGGCCTCTGGACGCACCTGCCGCTCTTCTCGGCGATCTTTACACTGTTTGCCATGGCGTTCCTGGGGCTGCCCGGGCTGTCGGGATTCGTGGCAGAGTTCATGTCGCTTCTCGGGGCCTTCCAGACCTATCCGGTGATCACGGCCGTGTCGGCACTCGGCGTGCTCCTGACCGCCGCCTACGTTCTCCGGGTCATCCAGAAGATGTTCCTGGGTCCATTCAATTCTGAAAAGTGGGGTGGGCTTACCGAGATCAGTACGCGCGAATTACTCACGCTGGCCCCGCTGGCCGTGCTGACGATCTGGATCGGCGTCTATCCCAAGCCGCTCGCGGACCTGATGAGCGCATCGGTCGACGCGATTCAGAAACTGGCGATGAGGTAGGGCAGGGTAGGATAGATATCGCATGCCTAACATAGATTTCCGGCTGATCGCTCCCGAGCTCTTCCTGACGCTGTGGGCGTTCGTCATCCTGTTCGTCGACCTCTTCAAGTGGCGGCGACAGACACACAAGCCCGGGCTGCTCTGGCTCACCGGGATCGGGTTGGCGATTACCATGGCCCTGGTATTCTGGGCCGGCTCCGGTGAGACTTTTGACGGCGCACTGCAGGTCGATTCCTTCGCGTTCTTGTTCCAGATCCTCTGCCTGGGTGCGGCACTGCTCACCGTTATGTTGTCGTCGGGGCTGATGAACGAACTCACCGGTCACAAGGTTGAGTACTTCGCCCTGCTCTGTTTTTCGGTGGTGGGCATGTTGTTCCTGGTGGCGGCCAACGACCTGCTCACCCTTTACGTGGCCCTGGAACTGGTCACCATCCCGCTCTTCGTTCTCGTGGCGTATGCCAAGCACGATCGACGCTCCATAGAAGCCGGGCTCAAATACCTGATTATCGGCGCCTTCTCATCGGCCATCCTGCTGTTCGGGCTGGGGCTGCTGTACGGCCTGACCGGCGCCACGGAGCTGGGCGCCATCAAGCGACAGCTAGTCACCACGTTCTTCAGCACCGGGACGGTAGGGCCGGCCCTGCCGACGGCGTTGCTACTGATCATCGGCGGTCTCGGTTTCAAGCTGGCCGTGGTGCCGTTCCACGCGTGGGCCCCCGACGTGTACGAGGGCGCGCCCACACCGGTAGTCGCCTTCTTGTCCGTGGCCTCCAAGGCGGCGGGTATGGCGGTCTTTACACGCATTTTCTACACGTCGTTCTCGATGTCGACCGGAGAATGGCTGACGCCGGTGATCGTGCTGGCGGTCCTGACCATGGTGCTGGGCAACACCGTGGCCCTCGTGCAGAAAAACATCAAGCGCCTGCTGGCCTATTCAGCCATTGCGCAGGTGGGTTACGTGCTCGTCGGTTTCGTGTCGATGTCCTACCTGGGGGTGTCCTCCGTAGGCTTCTACCTGTTGGTGTATCTCTTTGCCAACATGGGTGCGTTCGGGGTGGCCATTGCGGTGCACAATCGGATCGGCAGCTACGAGATCGCCGACTACGCCAGTCTCTCCCGGCGCAGTCCACAGTTGGCCGCGATCCTCTCGCTCTGTCTGCTCTCCCTGGTGGGCATCCCCCCCCTGGCCGGGTTCTTCGGCAAGTACTACCTGTTCCTGGCGGCGGTGGAGCAGCGAATGCACTGGCTCGTGCTGGTGGCCCTGCTCACCTCGGTCGTGTCGCTCTACTACTATGCCGGCATCATCCGCGTGATGTACTTCGACCGGTCCAAGGAGGACGCGCCCGGCCTGACCGTCGACACCGGCACCCGCGTGGCACTCTGGATCACCGCGGCGGGGCTGCTCGTGGTGGGCGTGTTCCCGTCCCTCCTGCTCGGTTGGGCCGAGGCCGCGGCTTCCGTGTTCAAGTTCTAGCAGGCGGCTGAAAGGTGCGTAGTTTCGCTAGACAATCACGTCCGTCTCACCCATAATACCTGCGCCGTGACATCGTCGTACCCATGGTTCCCCTTCGGGATCCGCCTTACGCCCTCGTGAAACACACTGTAGGCAGTCATGTCCGCCGTCGCTTCATCTCGGGACTGCTCGTGGTGGTCCCTCTCGGGATCACGTACCTGGTCCTGCGATTCCTATTCGAGACCATCGACGGTGTGCTCGCACCCGCAGTGCGGGCCGTCTACGGGCGTGCCATCCCGGGTGTGGGGCTGCTCGTCACACTGCTGCTGGTCCTGCTGGTGGGTTGGATTGCCACGGGCGTGGCGGGAGGACGCATCATCCGGATCTGGGAAGGTTGGCTCGTTCGCATTCCCCTCATCCGGATCGTGTACGGGGCGGCCAAGCAGTTGCTCGAAGCGGTTTCGCGTCAGGACGGACCGAGCTTCAAACAGGTCGGCCTGGTTGAGTATCCCCGCAAGGGAATTTACACCTTCTGCTTGCTGGCCAATCGGCTGCCCATCGCACGGACCGACCACCGCGAGGAACGGGTGACCGCATTCATTCCGTCGACACCGACACCGTTTACCGGCTTCGTCATCGTCGTGCGCCCGGAAGAGATCATTCCGCTGAGCCTCAGTATCGAAGATGCTATCAAGCTGCTGGTTTCGGGTGGAATCGTCGTACCACCCATGGGTTTGGAGCAAGTCGGAGATGACGCCTGATGCGACTGGCCGGTTTTCTCGACCCGGATCTCGTGGTGGTTCCCCAGATCGCGCCGTCCAAAGCGGAAGCCGTGACACAACTTCTGGACGCCATTCTGGGTAAGTACGCGTTTCTCGATCGCGCCCGGATCGAAGAAGCTATCGCAGAGCGAGAAGCGGTTGAGAACACGTCGATGGGGCGCGGCTTCGCGTTTCCTCATGCGCGCAGTGAGGGCGTAGATCGGATGTACATTGCGGTGGGTATCTCGCACGCGGGCATTCCGGACGAGACGCCCGACGGTGAGCCGCTCCGGGCCATCGTCCTGCTGCTGACGCCCCGCAACATCTCGCGCCTGTATCTGCAGACGCTCTCCGCATTCATGAAGCTCTGCCGGACGCCCAGGCTGCGTCAGACGCTTTTCGTCGCCCGAACCCCCGAGGATGTGATGCGCGCTATCTGGGACAGCGGAGTCATGGTGGAGGATGAATTGTTGGCCCGCGACATCATGCGGCGCCCGGTCATCAGCGTGAGTCAGGAGTGTACGCTCAAAGAGGTGGCCAACATGATGTACAAGCACGGGATTTCAGGTATGCCGGTGGTGGACGAGTACAATCGAGTCGTGGGTGAAATCTCGGAGCGAGAGCTGATTCTGGCCGCACTGCCTGACTTTGCCGAGCGCGCCCAGCGTGAAGGTGCGCAGGAGGGGCCGGAGCCCTTCGAGGCCCTGCTCAAGCGAGAGAATCAGATCACGGTACGTGACCTCATGACCCCGCCGGTTTCGATCGTAGACGAGGACAAGACCGTGGTTGAACTGGCTGCCCTGATGCTCTTCAAGAACGTCCGGCGTGTCATTGTCTGCAACGATGGTGAGCTGGTAGGCCTGATCATGCGATCCGACATCGTGAGCCGGGTCATCCGAGGGTAATGTGTTGCTGTACAGCACGTGGCGTCTGGTCGGCGCCTCTGAGAGGGTGCGTGTAGGAGTGGAGACGTGGAGGTAAGAGGGTGAACGGACTGAAAACGACGCTTCTCTTGGTGGGGCTTTGCCTGCTCTTCGTCTGGATCGGATATGCGCTCGGCGGGCAACGGGGCATGATGATGGCGTTCGTGTTCGCCATGCTGCTGAATTTCATCTCCTACTGGTTCTCCGACAAGATCGTTCTGAAGATGTATCGAGCCACGGAGGTAGACGAAGGCACCGCACCGGAACTGGTCGGGGTCGTTCGTACGGTATCCACGGCGGCGGGGATTCCGATGCCGCGCGTGTACATCATCCCCCGAGAAACGCCCAACGCATTTGCCACCGGTCGCAATCCGTCCCACGCGGCCGTGGCCGCTACGGAGGGGCTCGTGCGCCTGCTCGATCGGGACGAACTGGAAGGCGTCATGGCGCACGAAATCGCCCACGTGAAGCATCGGGACACACTGATCTCCACGCTTGCGGCCACACTGGCATCCGCCATCGCGATGCTGGCATACATGGCCCGGTGGGGCGCCATTTTCGGGGGCTACGGCGGTCGCAGCGACCGCGGCGGCGGCGGGATCATCGGTCTGTTGGTCATGACCATTGTGGCCCCCCTGGCCGCGACACTGATCCAGTTTGCCATCTCCCGGTCGCGGGAGTATGCGGCCGATGCGGCCGGAGCCCGGTTCAGTCACAAGCCGTGGGCCCTGGCCAGTGCCCTGGGCAAACTGCACAATCTCAACCAGCAACATCCCATGCACGCCCAGCCGTCCACCGCCCACATGTTCATCGTCAATCCACTGTCGGGCCGCGGTCTGGTGTCGCTGTTTTCGACCCATCCACCCGTGGAGGAGCGCATCGCCCGCTTGAATGCCATGAGGATCGGCTGATCGAATGAGCGGCCTCTGGGCGGAAATCGCCCTGATCCGCGTATTCATCACGGCCAATGGTTTTTTTGCCGCGGCTGAGATCTCCCTGGTCTCGGCGCGCAAAGCGCCCATGGCGGCCCTCGCCGCCAAGGGTGACCGTCGGGCTCAGTTGGTGGTACGCCTGCAGAATGATCCGGAGACCTTCCTGGCGACGGTGCAGGTGGGGATCAGCCTGATGACCATTCTAGCGGGCGTCACCGGCGGCGCCGTCTTCGTGCAGGCGCTTCAGGGCGTACTGGCCGACGTGGCCATACCCTGGGTGCGGAGCGCGGCGGCCGGCATCGCCTTTGTGCTGGTGACCCTGGCCATCACGTACCTGTCGATGGTTCTGGGCGAACTGGTGCCCAAGTCGGTCGTCCTGCGTCATCCGGAACGCTGGGCCATGCGGATGGTTCGCCCCATCCACGTGCTGTCGCGTATCTCGTATCCCGCGGTCAAGGCGCTCGCCGCGTCCGGGAGGTGGCTGGCCACACTGGTCGGCGCGGGGAGGGTCGGGCACGCCACCTTCATCACGGAAGATGAAGTGCGCTGGCTGCTTCGCGAAGGGCACAAACAGGGTGTGTTCGACGAAACCGAGCGCGAGTTGATCGCACAGGTGTTTTCGTTTGCCGACACCCAGGTACGCCGTGCGATGACCGCGCGCATCGACGTCGCATCCATCGACCGGAGCTGGCCGCAGGACCGGGTTCTGCAGTTCATCACCTCCGAGGGTTACTCGCGTTATCCGGTGTACGAGGAGACACTCGACCGCGTCGTGGGGATCATCCACACCAAGGACGTCATCACGGTGCTGACCTCCGGCGGCTCCATCATCATAGAGGACCTGATCCGGCCGCCTGCGTTTGTGCCGGATTCGCAGCCGCTGGGGCCGCTGCTTCGCAGGATGCAGCGGCGGCAGGAGCACATGGCTATCGTGCTGGACGAGTTTGGGGGTACGGCCGGCCTGATCACGCTGGAAGACTTGCTCGAAGAGATCGTGGGCGAAATCCGGGACGAGCACGACACAGAGATCGCCGAGTTCTCCATCGACGAGGTGACCGGGCGGGCACGCATCGCGGGCAAGATGCACATCGACGAATTCAACGAGTATTTCGGGACCGACCTCGACGAGCGTGTGGCGGACACCGTAGCCGGTCACGTAGTGAGCGTAGCCGGACGGATACCTGAGGCGGGTGACATCGTCGACGCGGGGTCCGTGCGGTTCCGCATAATCGCCGTCCACGACCACCGCATCGACTGGCTGGAGGGGGAGAAGATCCAGTCGTCGGCGGAGGACCAAGAGACCTCCTAGCCGCCCCCTGACTCAAACGCGAACATCATGCTGAAACGTCTCTACGCCTGGGTACTTACGTGGGCCGACCGCAAAGGCGCCGTGCCGGTGCTTGCCCTGGTCAGTTTTGCCGAATCATCGATCTT
>JAUVRN010000058.1 GCA_030597645.1 Candidatus Zixiibacteriota bacterium | reverse complement strand
CTCATTTCTGCCGAAACGCTCCAGGACATCCACATGCTCAACGAGATCGCCCTGGGGTTGATCCTCTTTGCCATCGGCGGCGAGATCCAGATCACGCACCTCAAGGCGCTCGGCAAACGCGTCGTACTGGTCGCCCTGGCCGAGAGCTTCGGCGCCTTCATCCTGGTATTCGGCGTGACGGCCGCCGTGACCCGTGACTACGCCCTGGCCACCATACTCGGATCGATCAGCATCGCCACCGCTCCGGGTGTCATCCTGCTGGTAGTGCGCGAATACAAGAGTTCGGGCACGCTTACCGACACACTCCTGGCCGTGGTGGCCATGAACAACGTCCTCTGCCTGGTCGTGTTCCGGCTCACGTTTGCCGTGATTCAGCTCACAACCGGTTCGGCGGTGGGTGGTGTAATGCTCGACCTGTTCATGGAGCTGATTGTCGCCGTGCTGATCGGCGGTGCCATCGCCATGGTGATCACCTACTGGGAGCAGCACATCGATGATCTGTCGGAGCTGCTCCTGGTCATCATCGGCGGACTGCTGCTCGGCATCGGTCTCGCCAAGACGCTGGGGATCTCACACCTTCTCGTCTGCCTGATCATCGGAGCGGTGACCAACAACCTCTCCATGATGCACCGGCTGATCTACGCCGAATTGCGGCAGACCGAGATGCCCTTTTACATCGCATTTTTCGTTTTGTCGGGAGCCAGCCTGCACCTGGATGCGCTCTCCGGGCTCGGCCTGCTCGGCCTGGCCTACCTCGTCGCCCGGCCCATCGGGAAGTACCTCGGCATCGCCTGGGCGTCGCGCCGCTTCAACGCCGACCCGGTGGTGCGAAAACACCTTGGCCTGGCCCTGCTGCCCCAGGCGGGTGTGGCGATCGGCATGGCACTGCTGGTATCGGAACACGTGCCCGCGTTTGGTCACGTGGTATCGACGGTCATCCTGTCATCGGTGATCGTCTACGAAAGCGTGGGGCCGTACCTGACCAAACTGTCGCTGGCACGCGCGGGAGAATTGCACCCGGAAGACTAGTGTCGTGTCCCGTTGAAAAAGTGCTTTCGAAGCGAAAATCCGGATCTTAGAGCGAAACGAGACGGACGTGCAGAATGCGCGGAGACGTAGCCTTGGTGCTACTCGGCGCAGCCGCGGCTGTCTACATCGGTGCCCGGTGGCGTGTCCGGACATTCGTCGACGAGGTCCGGTACACCGTCACCGTCGGCATCATCCACACACCCGGTCTCGTTGACCGGCCCGTCGCCGCTGGATTCGGGACAGTCGTCACGATAGTCGGGTATGCCGTCGCGGTCGATGTCGACCGGACATCCGTACACATCGACCCAGCCGGCCGCCTCGGGCGGCGTCTCGGAACATCGGTCGAGCCTGTCCGGAACGCCGTCGCCATCGGAGTCGTCGTCTCGTGTGCCGTCATGCTCGGGTGCCGTCCCCGCCACGACAGCGGGCACGATCATGGGCGCCGAGGGATCACTGCTGGGAGCACGGCCGAGCGTATACGTCAGCTTGAGCAGCACCGACCCGAGGGCTCGGGATCTCTGGCTGTTGGCCTCCGACGAAAAGTCGGCGCCGATTCCGGTCAGGTAGCCCGCCTCGGCCTCGAGTCCCAGTCCGACGCGGTAGCTGAGCTGGTGCTCCACACCCAGGGCAGCCTTGATGGCGATCTCTTCCGCAGAAAACGAAGTCGTCGCTCCCGATGGGGTGGTGACCGGCACCGGTTCGCCGTCCAGGGTCTGAACATCCCAGAAGACCGCCCCCACGATCCCACGCACGTAGGGTCGCGTTCGACCGGTCGACAGCAGATAGTCGACGCCCACGTCCACCGAGAAGAGATTCCAGCTCAGGTCGGCGTTATTATTCGGAAGCAGAAACTTGATCGTCGAACTGGAAGAGGTGTCGTTGAGAAAGTGGGTGTAGCCCGCTTCGACGTTGAGCCGCCAGCGGTGCGTCAGCGGGTGCGTGTAGCCCAGGCGGATCGTACCGCCGACGGCCCACGGCTGCTCCGTGTCATTGAGCGCGGGCTGCGACACTCCCAGTCCCAGCTCGAGTTGAGCCGCTTCACACCAGGGTGACGCGGCCAGCCATACGCCCACGGTAAGCGCTGCGATCCTCCACACGGCATCAAATATGCGGCCCGGTTGCGCAGCACCGCAAGCTGATTCCACATGCGGCCCGCAGGCGTCGACACCAGCTTGCCCGGAGCCGCCTGGCGCGGTATGCTTGGCGGCGATGGCTAAGTCAAGCACGCTGACTCCACGCTCTTTCATCGAGTCCGCTGCCGGGCCATCCTTCGGCGGTGCCTATCTGGTCTACGGACACGACGAGTACATCAAGAGCGAAACGGTTCGCAGAGCCGTCGAACGATTCATGCCCCGGGAACAGGCAGGGTTCGGCATCCACCACCAGTTGGGCAGCCAGACCGACACGGCCTCGATTCTCCACAGCGTCCAGGCGATACCGATGCTCGGCGAGCGCGTGGCCGTAGTAATCCACGACGCACACAAGCTGGCTTCTGCGCACAAGGCGCGTTTGCCCGACCGGATGGACGATGTCGCGGGACCGTCGCTGTTGATCTTTGTGGGACCACCGGAGATCGACCGGCGGACCCGGTTCTACAAATGGTTCACCGACGCGGGCCGCGCCGTGGCTTGCGAACCGCTCACGGCCAGCCAGGCAGCAGCGTTCGCGCAGAGAAAACTGAAGGCGGCAGGCCGCAAAGCCGCACCGGGCGCCATGGCCCGACTCCTCGACCTGACGGGCAACGACGCAGGCGCTCTCGCAAGCGAAATCGAAAAGTTGGCCCTGTTCGTAGGAGAGCGCGACACCGTCGAGGTCCCGGACATCGATACGGTGGCGGGACACACTGCGGGAGCACACGTCGAGGACCTGGTGCCGCCGCTTCTGGCCGGTGACCGCCCCCGGGCACTGAGTCTCGTGCGCAGGTTGGTCGCAGCCGGCATCGATCCGGCCGGCCTCCTGGGCAGACTGGCGATGCACTTTTTTGATTTGCGTCGAGCACAGCGAGCCGGTACTCGCCAACACTGGGAGCTGGCCCGAACACTGCGTTTGCCCGGCGCCCGCGCCGAACAGCTCGTCGAATGGCTGCGCGGCGTTCGCGAAGAACGCTTGAAACATGCCACCGAGCACGTGGCCGATGCCGAAGCGCTGGTACGCTCGGGTCGGGCCGATCCCCGGGCCGTAGTAGACTCGCTGACCCTCGCGCTGTCCGGCACTACAGGCGTGTCCGACAAGAGGTCGAACTGAGGGTCGCGCCTTGAACGATATCCCGTCTGCAGACCAGGAGTGGGTGGATGCCGCGCGGAAGGGTGATCAGGCGGCATTCGGGAACCTGGTCGAACGGCATCAGCGCAACGTCTACCGATCCGTGTACCGGATGGTGCGCGACCACGACGAAGCGTCGGAGATCACGCAGGAGGCCGTCGTACGTGCATGGCAAAACCTCGATCGGTTCCGCGGCGAGGCACCGTTTGCCGGCTGGCTCTCCCGAATCGCCATATACCTGGCACTCAACCGGATTCGTGAGAAGAAGAAGTTCGTGCGCCCCGAAGACGAACAGCAACACGATGCCGTGATGAATCAGGCGGAAATCGCCGGTGCGTCACCACTCTCCGACCTGCTGGATCAGGAGGCGCACGGTGCCCTGAACAAGGCCATTTCGGAGCTGCCCGATGAGTTCCGTGTCCCGCTGATGCTGAGACTTCACGAGGAATTCAGTTACGAGAGGATCGCGGAGACTCTGGATGTGCCCCTGGGCACGGTCATGAGCAGGCTGTACCGGGCCCGCGAAAGACTGGGCCGACGGGTACGGGAGCTGCTCGGCGAGTAACCCTATGTGGCGGAGCATATTAACAGGAAACAGACATTTCCGTATCGAGACGACACCATGGGGAATAAAGGCAGTAGATGCCTGTCGGTATGATGTTGGCGTGGTGTTCGGCCTACTGTTTTCCCGCAGGAGCGCCAGATAGCGACGCCCTTTATGAGTGAGATGGACGAACACACCGAGATCCTTCCGCGCCTGGCCGCCTACCACGACGGTGAGCTGGGCACCGACGACGTAAGTGCCGTAGAGGCACACCTCGCAGACTGCGCGGCCTGTCGACAAAAGCTTGACGACTGGCTCGCGCTGGATGCCGCTCTGAAAGACCTTCCCCAACCGGAGATGGCCGATCAGGGCGTTCTTTTTCGCGCCCTCAACCAGATTCGCGAGCAGGAGCAGACCACAACGGCGGTGACTGCACGGCCGACCCGCAAACGTTGGGTCTACGGAGTCATGGCTGCAGCAGCCGTGTTCATATTTGCACTGGCCACGACGCTAATGTGGCAGCCCGAGCCCGGGATACAAATAGCTCGAACCCCCGACCGCCAGGTCGAGGACACCTCACCTCCGGCACGGGCGGCACGGGCGGAAGAGTCCCGGGTCGAAAAGCAGGATGCAGACGCCCTGGAGATCCCCGAGCCGGCCCGAGATCGGATGATGGCCGAAGCACCCGCCTCCGAGCGCGATGATCAGAATATCGCCGCGGCAACCAGGCGGTCTCTGGCGACGGAGGAATCCAGCGAGGTGACCCGGGATCCATCGGTCCGCACGGCTGCCGACGTGGCCGCTCCCATACTGGCCAGCAAAGATCCAACCGCGCCTGTACCGGTCGAGGCTGGGGATTCGGGGATCCCCCAGTTTTCCGACTGGTCGGCGCGGTTGTTTGACAGTCTGTTCGCCGACGTTCACTTCCGCTTGCCGGCCGCCCGGACACCGCGGCTGGTGGAGTCCAACCTGGTCCACGCATTCCAGGCCGAATTCGTGGGCGTCGGCTACGCCGTGGGAGACCTGCTCGCGCAAAATTACGACGCGGCCAACACGGTGCCCAATCTCCTGACGCCGGAGCCTCAGGAACTGTCACCGGAGATGGCGTACCTCGTCTCCAACCTGCGAATGGAGCAAACGTCGCTGCTGGCCCGGTCGGATGACCGTGAGATGTCGGCCGATATGGCCCTCCGGATGGCGGAGGTCACGTGGCGCCTGGCCAATCTCACGGCCGATCGAGACGACGTGACAAGCGCGATGACGGCGCAGCGCCTGGCCGTCAAGCACAGCCCCACGTTCGCGCCCCAGAGTACGACGCGCATGGTGCGCCTCGAGGCACTCATCGACTAGTATCCTGAGTCAGAAGTTCTGCGACACTAGAAGATTCGGAGGCGGCGGTTGCCGCCTTCTCTGTTTGGTCCTATATATAGCGACGATGTGCACCTGTGTGCCAAAGCTCGGTTCGCCTCGTACAGACCGGGCGGACGGGTGCACACCGGGCTTGTTTGATTTGAACGCGTTCACGTTTCAACGGAGAGTCATCCCATGAGTTCGTCCCAACTGGAGTCCGTCGCACGCGACATCGTGGCACCGGGCAAAGGCATCCTGGCCGCCGATGAGAGTGGCGGCACCATCGAAAAGAGATTCAAGTCGATCCACGTGGAATCGACCGAGGAGAGACGCCGGTTTTATCGCGAAACGCTCTTTACCACGCCGGGCGTCGAGGAGTTCATCTCGGGCGTGATCCTCTTTGACGAGACCATTCGCCAGACATCGGCGGACGGCACACCCTTTCCCGAGCTGCTTGCCGGCAAGGGCATTCACCCGGGCATCAAGGTGGACAAAGGCGCCAAGGCCCTGACGGGGTTCCCGGACGAGAAGATCACCGAAGGACTGGATGGACTGCGTGAACGCCTGGCCGAATACGTGAAACTGGGCGCGAAGTTCACCAAGTGGCGCGCGGTCATCACGATCGGGCATGCCATGCCCACCTCCTTCTGCATCGATGCCAACGCGCACGCCCTGGCCCGCTACGCGGCCCTCAGCCAGGAGGCGGGACTCGTACCGATCGTGGAGCCGGAAGTGCTCATGGACGGAACGCATACGATAGAACGTTGTGAGCAGGTGACGGAGTGGACGCTCAAGCGCGTGTACATGGCGCTTCACGATCAGCGCGTAAGACTGGAAGGGACGCTGCTCAAGCCGAACATGGTCCTCTCCGGCAAAGAGTGTGAGGAGCAGGCCCACGTCGAGCAGGTCGCCCTGGCGACCGTGCGGTGCCTGCGCAATTCAGTGCCGGCCACCGTTCCCGGTATCGTCTTTCTGTCTGGAGGACAGACGGATGAAGCCGCCACCGAACATCTCAATGCCATGAATGCGATCGGCAATCACCCCTGGGAGCTGTCGTTCTCGTACGGCCGGGCCCTGCAGGCGCCGGCACTCAAGGCGTGGGGTGGCAAAGAGGCCAGGCGGAGCGCGGCCCAGAAGGCCCACCTCCACCGGGCCAAGATGAACGGGGTAGCCCGTTATGGCACCTATTCGTCGGAAATGGAGAAAGAACTCGTGATCGTGTAGCCGGTGCGGCGTCGTCGATGCCGGACCCACTCATCAAGGCGCACCGACGGGTGCGCCTTCTTTACTTATCGCCCGCCCCGGTCGATGTCGCCCGACCTGGTGGAACGGGCATCCACCTCTGGATTGCCGTAGTAGATGCTGTCCCCGCTGCTGCTGGTGCGTGCGTACAGCTCGTCGCTGACGCGCACCAGTGCGTCACCGCTGCTGCTGACCCGCACGCGGGCGGTCTTGCTGTCGAGTCGCCGGGCCTTGTAATCGCCCGAGCTGGATAGCTCGACGTCCTGCTCCTCCGTGGTACCGCCCCCAATCTCCAGATCTCCCGAGCTACTGAGCTCCGCGCGCAACGACCGCCCGTCCCAGCGGTCGATCATGACGTCACCGGAACTGCTGATGTAGATTTCCAGATCGGGACACTGCAAGGGTGCCATCTCCAGGTCGCCGCTCGACTCCACCTCAATCACCAGCACGGCCGTCGTCAGATCGCCGACGACGACGTCGCCGCTGCTCGAAATGATCAGCTCATCGAGGTTCATGACGGTGAGATGATACTCGATCTGTTTGGTGGGGCGCAGTTGATAGCCGCGCTCCGTGTAGATCTCGAGTCGGTTGCGGCGAACGTCCGTCACGATATACTCCAGGAGGTTTTCCTGCGCCTCGACTTCCAGAGCCGTCTTGTCACCCACCTCGATGAACAGGACGCCGATGGTCCCGAGCTCTATCCGCGACACATCGTCGATGGAGCGCGTCTCGCGCTGAAGAGCTCCTTTGCCCTTGATCCGGTCGTCATCATCCCACCAACCGGACGAGGCGGGTACAGACATCACGGCGATCAGGGCAAACACGAGACAGATTACGAGAATCGGACGGCGGACCATGAGCGTTCCTCCCCTGTGGATGCTACACCAGGAAAATGGGACATTCCCCTTCTGCATATACGAGGAACGACCGTCCGGGTTGCGCCGCTTCGACGAACCGGGGCCGCCGACCGGGGCAGACTACTTACTTGAAGGGGCTACTTTGAAAGCGGAACAGGCTCAGATCAATGGAGCCGGGCCGGGCCTGGAACACCCCCCGGCACCAGGGGTCAACGACACACCACGCGACCGTTCAAAATCTTGGGGGCTTGTTCGTGGTCTAGACCATGTACCAACTCAGCCATGAGTTCCCGGACGGGCATGATTCGATCGACCCGGTGAACTTCCGTACCACACGTGTACAACGCAGTGTAATCTGTAGAGGGCTTGCCCGTTGCAGAACAGATCTTGCCAAGTATAGTCGGCTTCACATACTGTTCAGGACACCCCACAGGAAGGCCTCCCTCACTTTGTCTCTTGCTCAGCAACGTAGTATTGTCAATGGCAATGGCCGCAAGCAACGTAGTACAAATGCACATCTCACAATGGAGTTCACCTTTAGCGGCTTCTTCCTGCTCTCTTCTTTTTTGTGCCAACGGCGAGGTCACAAGATACCTGAAAGGAAGACCGCATGGAGAACCCCAACTCTTGTCACCAAGAGCGATGTCCTCTTCTCTGGCTTCAACAAAAGCTCTCTTGAATCCGGGTGAAGCACCGCTCTCTTCCGTCGCAGCGAAGCGGGTACCCATTTGAACAGCGGCTGCGCCCTGTTCGAGAGCGTATACTATGTCTTGATGGGAGTACACGCCTCCCGCAACAATTACAGGAATAGGACCGACATCATTAGGAAAAGCTTCCGCTACGTCAAAGACAGGATCGAGTAATTTATTGAAGAGATCATATTCCTCAAGGAAATTCTCTCCCGCTTCGTCAACTTGTTTGTAATTCCAACCAAGATGTCCGCCCGCACGAGGTCCTTCAAGCACAACCGCATCCGGTCTGTACCCTTGTTTCTCCCATTTGCTGCATATGAGCTTGAGCGCGCGACCCGATGAAACTATGGGAACAAGAGCAATATCATGATCATGAGTCCCGGTATGTTGCTTAACGATGGAAGGAAGTTTCGTAGGCAATCCTGCGCCCGAGATGATCATGTCTACGCCGCCCTCAATGGCACCTTGAACCGAATCCTCATAGGAATCAAAGACCGCGACCATGATGTTGATGGCCGCAGCGCCGCCGACTTCTTTTGTATCTGCCACTTCCCTTGCCGTGGCTTCAACCAATTCCATCCTCTCGCTCATTCCCAATCTTCGAGCGGTTCTCTGGTCCAGGGCGGCACTGGAAATAGTACCCACCCCACCTTCCCTACTTACTGCAGAAGCGAGTTCAAAACCGGAGATACCGAGACCCATTCCTCCCTGTACGATGGGATAACGATCTCTAAGCCGTTTGAGATTAAACGTTTGTGCTAGTGACACGGATTCTCGTCTTCCCCAATCACCCCGTCCAACGCCGAGTTCGTTCTGCCGGTCTTCACAATACTGCTCTACTGCTACCCTCCGGTGGCCGGCAACCCAACGACCTGCGGGGCCGCTCTTCATTATACGTTGTTCGCCACCCGCAGGCAGCGTAAGAAATGCCGCTGAATACCGTCTGGAGTATCCTTGGCTGTTCTTATCTCCCGGTCAAGCAAGTCGTTCTCGCG
>JAUVRN010000468.1 GCA_030597645.1 Candidatus Zixiibacteriota bacterium | reverse complement strand
GTGGGGAACCCGGCGCCGCCACGGCCTCGCAGACCCGACGCCTTGACCAACTCCACCAGGTCGGCGGGCGAGTACTCCTTGAGCACCCGTGCCAGCTGCGCATAGCCCCCGGACCCTTCGTACACACCGATGTCGCCCTGGCGCTCGACATCGAAGTGGCGCGAGATGAGGCGGTCTTCAGGCACCGGAGCCCACCTCCTGATCGGCGGCCGCTTCGGCCCGGCACTTCTCGATCAACTCGTCGATCGCGGCGGGCGTAAGGTGCTCGTAGTATCGGTCGTTGAGCTGTAGCATCGGTGCGCCGCAACAGGCCGCCAGACACTCCTCGGTGACCAGGGAGAAGAGTCCGTCATCGGTGGTCTCACCCGCCTTGATCCCGTGCTTTTCCTCCAGATAGCGAATCATTTCACAGGCGCCGTTGAGGGCGCAGGAGAGGTTGTCGCAGACTTTGATGTGGAAGCGACCGGCCGGCTTCTTGGGAAAGAACGTGTAGAACGTCGCGCACTCGGCTACCCAGACTGTGGGGATCGCCAGCACCGTCGCGATCTGCTGATACATCTCCAGGTTCACGAACCCGTACCGGTCGTAGGCGATGTGCAGGCCGGGTAGAATAGCCGAGCGGCGATCCGCGAACTCGCGTGCCTTGTCGAGCAGGCGCTGCGTGTCTTCGTCGGTGAGCGGATAGGCGTATGTCCGCAGGGCCATCAGCGATCGATCTCCCCCAGGACGATGTCGAGGCTGCCAATGACGGCGACCACATCGGCCATCAGACGACCCTCGACGAGTTTGGGCAGCGCCGAGAGATTGACGAAACAGGGTGGCCGGCACTTGGCGCGGTACGGTTGCACGCCGCCGTCGGATACGATGTAAAAGCCCATCTCTCCCTTGGGTGATTCGATGGGCACGTACGCGTCGCCGCGCGGCACATGGAACCCCTCGCTGACCCACTTGAAGTGGTGGATCAACGCTTCCATTTCGGTGACCACGGCCGACTTCGGCGGCGGGGTGACGCCACGCTTGCGCACCACGAACTCGCCGTCCGGAATGTCATCTATGGCCTGCCCGATGATACGGAGTGACTGCCGCATCTCGTTCATGCGCACGCGGTACCGGGACCATACGTCCCCGTCTGTTTCCACGGGCACGTCGAACTGGTAACGATCGTAGCCGGTGTACGGCGACGCCGTGCGACAGTCATAGCCGACGCCGCAGGCACGCAGTGACGGCCCCGTCAACCCGAGGTCGATCGCCGTGTCGGCATCCACGGCGCCTACGCCGTGAGTGCGTTGACGCCAGATCGGATTTTGGCTGAGCAAGCCCTCATAGTCATCGATGCGCGACGGCAGCACGCGCAGGATCTCTTTGACCCGGCCCTCGAAGTCCGGCGGAATGTCTTCGGCCAGACCGCCGACGCGGAAATACGACGACATCATGCGCTGACCCGAGACGAGTTCGTAAATGCCGGTGATCATCTCGCGCTCGCGGAAGGCGTACAGGAGCATACTCATGGCGCCCATGTCGATGGCATGCGTACCGATCCAGACGAGGTGCGATTTGAGTCGCGTGAGCTCGGTCAGTATGACGCGCACGACCTGGGCCCTGTCCGGGATCTCCAGGTCGAGCAGCTTTTCGATGGACAGGCAAAACGCCAGGTTGTTGGACATCGGCGCCAGGTAGTCCATCCGGTCCGTGAGCGTGATGGCCTGGGTGTAGGTCTTGTTTTCGATCGTCTTTTCGATGCCGGTGTGCAAAAAGCCGATGTCGGGCGTCGCCCGGACGACGGTTTCACCGTCGAGTTCGAGAATCAGGCGCAGGACGCCGTGCGTGGACGGATGCTGAGGACCCATGTTGAGGATCATCAACTCGTCGTCACCGGCGGGCGATGTGCGTTTCTCGAGCAGTTCCACGTCCATAATGCGCGTTTACCCGGCTTCCTCGTCTTCGGGCGGGCGCCCTTCCCAGCCAGCCACCGGCTTGCCTTCGGGCCCCTGCCGGGGGAACGACTCCTGCGGGAGACCACTGCCGTACTGGCGATCACCGAACCAGCGCAGTCCCTCTTCCAGCCATTCGGGACGCTCGGAGAGATTGTGCGTGAACTGCGGGAGTTCGTAGGAGAGCGGGAAGTCCTTTCGCAGCGGATGGCCCTCCCAGTCGTCGGGCATGAGAATGCGCCGCAGATCGGGGTGACCATCGAACGGCACGCCGAACATGTCGAACACTTCGCGCTCCAGCCAGTTGGCCGTGCTCCAGAGCGGCGCGACCGACGGAATCGAGGCGTCGAGCGCCACCTGGACGTTGGGGCGCAGCCGGTGGGTGGGCAGGAGGGAAGAAAGAGTGTAGACGACGGCGAAGCGGCGCGCGGGGTCGGGCCAGTCGACGCCGGCGATGTCGGCCGGCAGAGTGAAACGCCAGCCGGCGTCATCCCGGAGGTAGGTGCAGACGTCCCGAATCGCGTCGGCGCGAATGATCAGCGTGGTTTCGGTGCGGAACTCCCGGCCTT
>JAUVRN010000056.1 GCA_030597645.1 Candidatus Zixiibacteriota bacterium | reverse complement strand
CGCAGGATGGGGATACCGGAGGCGTACAGCGTGGCGAACTTGCGTGTAAAGAGAATGCGTGTTTCAAGGCCGGGACCGCGGTGGAAAAGCTTGTTCAGCGATTCCGTGATCGAGGGGCGCGCCTTGTCGACGGCCACCGGGATGAGCTGCTGATCGTCGAGGTAGCGGAACACGCCCTCGCGATCGGCCGAGCGCAGCTTACCGGCTACCAGGGCTCCGTGCGCGTCGCGGGCTCTGTATTGGAAGATGTCAGGCACCCGCTACTCCTCGTCGCCTTCCCAGTCCTGGGCCACGCGGGTCACTTCGGCGAGGCTGGTGATCCCCAGTTTCGCCTTGGCCAGGCCTTCGTCCTTGAGCGCGACCATCCCCGCGTCCGCGGCCGCCTTGCGCATGTCCTCATGTGTGCCGTGTTGCATGACGAGCCGGCGCAGGCTGCGGTTCATGACCATCAGCTCGAAGAGCCCTGTGCGCCCCGTGTGTCCGTCCGGATTGCAATGCCGGCATCCCACAGGTGTGTAGAACGGTCCGTCTGCATCACGAATACCCAGGGCTACACGTGCCACATCGTCCACCGGCGCCTCCTTGCGACATTTGCCGCAGAGCGTGCGCACGAGGCGCTGGGCCATCACGGCCGTTACGGCCGACGCGACCATGTAGTTGGGCACGCCCATGTCGAGTAGCCGGGTCAGTGCGCCCGGGGCGTCGTTGGTGTGAAGCGTGGAAAGCACCAGGTGACCGGTGAGGGCACTGCGCAGGGCAATCTCGGCTGTTTCCGTGTCGCGGATCTCACCGACCATGATGATGTCGGGATTCTGACGCATCAGCGCGCGCAGTGTGTGGGCAAAGGTGAGTCCGGCGCGCTCGTGTACCTGCACCTGGTTGATGAGCGGAATGTCGAACTCGACAGGGTCCTCCACCGTCACCACGTTGAGTTCGGGAGAATTGATGCGCTGTAGTCCAGCATACAGCGTGGAGGTCTTGCCGGATCCCGTGGGCCCGGTGATCAGGATCAGACCTTCGGGTTTGCGCAGTTCCTCGTCGAATTTGCCCAGGACGTGGGGCGGCATGCCTACCTGGTCCAGTCCCCGGATCAGGTTGCGGCGGTCCAGAACGCGCAGGACGATCTTCTCGCCGTTGATGGTCGGCAGGGAGGACGCGCGAAAGTCGATCTCGTGGCCCCCCACGGTCTGACGAAATCGTCCGTCCTGGGGAATCCGCTTTTCGGACACGTCCATGTCGGCCATGATCTTCAGACGCGACGTGATGGCCGACGCCATGTGGCCGGGTGGTGAGGCGGCCTCTTTCATGATGCCGTGCACCCGGAAGCGGATGTGAAACGCGTTTCGTTCCGGCTCGAAGTGGACGTCCGATGCCGCCTCGCCTACGGCCTTGGACAGGATGAGGTTGATCAGGCGGATAACCGGGACCTCGCCGGCCAGCGCATTCTCGTCTACGTCTCTCTGTGCTTGCTAGATCTGCTGATCGGAAACGGTCTCGGCCTCGTAGTCACCGAGCACCTCCTGCATGCGATCGCGCACGGTGTAGAACCGGCCGACGGATGCTTCGATCTGGCTCGGTGCGGCGATGGTACGGGTGATTTCCATCCCCGTGTGGTACTTGACCTCATCCACCGCGATGATGTCCAAGGGATCGGCCATGGCCAGTGTGAGCTGGTTGGCGATCTTGGTCACCGGCAGCACCTGGAGCCGCCGGGCCATCTCTGCGGGCACCAGGCGCAGAACCGCCGGATCGATCATCAGATCATTCAGATCGACGCGCGGGATCTTGAGTTTGACGGATATGGCCTCGATGAGGTCGTTTTCCGAAATGATTTGCTCGGAGGTCAGGATCTCGCCCAGGCGTCGGCCGCTCTCGGCCTGTAGTTTGAGCGCGTAATCGAGTTGCTCCGGCGTGATGGCGCCGCGCTCGAGAAGTACCGCGCCGATCCGTTTCTTGCTGGCGGTTATTGGCATGGCTCTATTGGGTTTAGATCGGCAGAGATGCCACCCCCTCCAGCCCCCGGCATATCGTTGGACCGTGTCCGTAGCGGCCAGTGTTGATCTGGGGACATCGCGGGCGGCGACGATGGGCCGGATCGCGCCGTTATGTCACGAGATCGTTCTGCCGTTCGCGCGTTCTGTTAGGCACCGGCTGCGACGGACCGGAGAACCCGGTGCTGCCGGACTGCAACCATCAGGCCACGACGATCATTAGCCCCGAAGAACCGCCGATGGATGGGCGGACGCGGACCCGCAGCCGACCAGTCAGAAAGCACTCGTCTATCCTGGCCGGGGGGTGTATCACCATAACGTGATCGCTTCGAAGATTGCGGTTCGTCTCTTCGGTCTGTGCGTGATGATCATCGGGATGGGCACCGCGTCCACCCGGGCCCAACCCGAGCGAGAAGAGTCTTCGGCTCCGGTCGAAGACACGGCAGCGGCCAGCCAGGATCGTGCCGGTGACAGGCCGGCGCCCCCGGTCGCGGCAAGCCCCGGCGGCGACCACCTCGGATTCGCCATCGTGTCCATATCCGACCTGGACGGAGACCACGTGCGGGACATCGTAGTCGGTGCCTATGCGTTCGACTCGACGGGCGACAACGCGGGCGGCATCTTCGTCGTCTCAGGACGCTCCGGCGACACGCTCATGATTCTGCTGGGCGAACACGCCGGTGATGACTTCGGGGCCTTCGTAACCGCACCCGGTGATATCGATCGGGATGGGACGGATGATCTGGCCGTCACGGCGCCCAACTGGGATGGCGGCGACAGCGCGGCCATGAACGCGGGCAAAGTCTACGTGTACTCAGGGGCCGATGGGTCACTCCTGCTTGCGGTGGAGGGCAACCAGACGGGCGGGCGCTTCGGTCTGACCATGGCGCCGGCCGGCGACGTGAATGGCGATCGCATCGGGGATCTGGCCGTGGCCCAGTTTCGTCACGGGGACGACCCCGACCGTTCGGTGGGCGTGGTCTGGATTATCTCCGGGGCGGACGGTGCTCGCATTCATCTGCTGACCAGCGGAGGGGCACACGATCGATTCGGCAGATCAGTAGCGTCGGCCGGTGACGTAGACGGCGACGGCACTCCGGACGTCGTCGTAGGCGCCTACCGGGACAGCCGCGGTGGACTGTCCGCCGGTGCCGTGTATGTATTCTCGGGACGAACCGGACAGACCATTCACGTGATCGCCGGGGACCGGCTACTCGGGCACTTCGGCTACGCCGTGGGTGGTGGAGAGGACATCGACGGCGACGGGCGCGGCGACATTCTGGTGGGGGCCCGCTTTGACGACTCACTCGGCCGGCGCAGCGGTCGCGTGTATCTCTACTCCGGGCGGGATGGGCGGCGGCTCGCCGAGTATGCTCCTCCGGGCGCAGGTGAACAGTTCGGTTCCAGCGTTGGGTTCATCGGCGACGCCGACGGCGATGCCGTGGTGGACAGCGCAATCGGCGCCGTGCGCGGCGGCGAACCCGGCGAGATCACGGGCCGCGTGTACGTCTTGTCCGGTCGCACCGGCGCGCTGATCGTGACTCTCTCCGGGGAAGGCGGAACCGATGGTTTCGGGCAATCCCTGGCCGCACCCGGCGACATCGACGGGGACGGCGCGGCCGACCTGCTGGTGGGTGCCAGCGGTTACGACGCGTCCGGTAAGGATGCCGGCAGGGTGTACTGTTTCTCCAGCCGATCCGGCACGATCATCTGGACGATGACGGGCACATCCACCCTGGCGCTGGACACTCCCGCAGACTCGGTGGGCGGAACGTCATTTGCCACGCTGGAGACGCTTCGCGCTGAGACCAACGAGTTCGGGTATCCGATCTTCGATACGACGGAGGTCGATGTCGCGCCGGTTATCCGCAGGTCGGTGGCTGCCGAGTATCCATCCGGCGCGCTCGGGAGTGGGCTTACCGGCTGGGTCTACGTCAAAGTGCTTGTACGGCCGGACGGATATCCCGAACGCATCGAAATCGAGGATGATTCGGGGCTCGGGCCGGAGTTTCGTGAGGCTGCCGTCGCCACGGCCAATCAGTGGCAGTTCCTTGCGGCCAATCGTGGCGGCGAGGCGGTCGCCTGCTGGGCCGTGTTTCCGATCGGGTTTGCACCGCCGTCCACGGCGGACGATTCGGCCGCCGCGGCCGCTCAGCTCGATTCCGCCGGTGCACGTGACACGCTTGCAGCCCCGGCAGACACGCTCGGCGGAGACTCACTGGCCGTCGATTCAGCCGCCGCGGACACCGCGGTGGCCACAGGCCCCTACGAAGTGGACGAGGTGGACGTCCAGCCGGTGCTGATCGCTCGTGTCGATCCGCAGTATCCGCCCGCCGCCAGACTGGCCGGTGAGTCGGCCATCGTCACGATGCGGGTCCTCGTGCACCCAAACGGAGGTGTGGTGAATGTGGAGTCGATGGAGGCGACGCCGCCGGACATGGGCGTCGAGGGCGCCGCGGCAGCATCGGTACGCCGCTGGCGGTATGAGCCGGGGGAGAAGAGCGACCAGAAAGTCAGTGTATGGGTCACCGAGACAGTTGCCTTCGAACAGCCTGAGCCGGATGAGCCGGACACGACCGGTGTGGACGCAGGCGGTCAGTAGAATCCTCCACACCGAATCGATGCATTCTGCACATCTGCCTCGTCTCGCTCCACGATCCGGATTCTCGCTTCGAAAGCACTTTTTCAACGGGCTGCTATTGCCTGCCCGCCGGTTGGGGCGTATATTTGCATCGGTTTTCGGGGTACGGTGAAATTCCGTAACCGGCGGTAAGAGTCCGCGAGTTCCGTCACCCAGATGACTGGAACTGACACCGGTGCAATTCCGGGACCGACGGCAATAGTCCGGATGGGAGAAGACCGGCTGAATCAGTGGTAGCACCACCGCTACCGGTGCACCCGGTCCTCCGTGCCCTGAAACGGGGGCTTTTTTATGGGTGCGTCGACAACGAACTGCGTTTCAATAGATTACGCTGCCTGCATGAAGCGGGCCTTGAGCCTCGCGAGCCACGGCGTGGGCCACACGCGATCCAATCCCCTCGTTGGAGCGGTAATTGTGGACACTTTCGGGGTCGTCGTGGGCGAGGGTTTTCACAGGCGCCTGGGCGGCGACCACGCCGAGATCGGGGCACTCTCCGCCGCGGGGGAGCGGGCACGAGGCGGCACACTGATTCTCAATCTCGAACCCTGCTGTCACACGGGACGTACCGGTCCCTGTACGCGGGCCATCATCGACGCCGGCATCAGCCGCGTGGTTATCGCGCATCGCGATCCCGATCCCCGTGTTTCGGGCAAGGGGGTGGCCGCTCTGACGGACGCGGACATCGAACTGGTGGAAGGCGTCGAACGCGTGGCGGCCGAGCAGCTCAATGAGGTCTACCTGCTGTTCAAGCGGCTCGGGCGGCCGTTCATCACGGTAAAGCTGGCTCTGACCCTGGACGGTTTCACGGGCGACGAGGAAGGACACTCCAGGTGGATCACGGGTCCCGCGTGCAGACGTCACGCCCATGCGCTCCGCGCCCGCCACGATGCCATCCTGGTTGGCGCCCGCACCGCGCGAGCGGACGATCCGGAACTCGACGTTCGCGACGCCGAGGGCCCGAGTCCGCAACGTTTTGTCCTGGTGGGTCGCGAGGAGGTGCCGCTTCAGCTGCGCATGTTCGCCGGCGAGCGTCCCGCACTTCGGGTCGGCACCGAGGCCGCACGTAGTGACTGGGTCGTGGACGCCGACGCGGACGGGCTGCCGGCGATGAAGCCGTTTCTTCAAGAGCTGGTCGTCAACGACTATGCAAGTCTCCTCGTCGAAGGCGGTCCGAGAATCGCCGGTCTCTTCATGCGACAGCAGCTCGTAGATCGGATCGTCCTGTACTACGGTCCCCTGATGATTGGCCGTGGCCGGCCGGCACTGCACCAGTTTGTCGCGGATCTGACCGGGGCGGTCTGCCTCGAAACGCATACGGTCGAATCGCTCGCCGACGGTTTCGTCGTCGCCGGGCGGCCGGAGTTCAAGTAATGTTCACGGGACTGGTTGAGTGTATGGGAACCCTCCGGTCGGTGCGCAGCGAGGGGCTGGCCAAACGCTTCGTGGTGGAGGCACCGTTTTGTCGCGAACTCAGCACAGGGGAGAGCATCGCCATCGACGGGATCTGTCTGAGCGCTGAGTCGTTCGATTCGGCGTCCTTTTCCGTGCGCGCCGTGCCGGAGACGTTGAGCCGCACTTCGCTTGCTCGGTATCGCCCCGGTCTAAAGCTCAACCTGGAGCGAGCCCTGCGCTTCTCCGATCGGCTCGGCGGACACCTGGTCAGCGGACACATCGACTGTACCGGACGGGTAGATGGTGTACGGCGCTCCGGCGCCGACGTGATCATGCGCATCGCCTTTCCGATAGACTATGCGCCGCTGCTGGTGGACAAGGGCAGCGTCGCGGTGGACGGGGTCAGCCTGACCGTGGTCGAGGCCCGGATGCGCACATTCACCATCGCGCTCATACCTCACACCCGTCAGGTGACCACGCTGGGGGTCAAGAAGACCGGAGACCCCGTGCATCTCGAGTTTGACCTGGTGGCCAAGTACTTGTTGCGTTCTCAGCATGTGCAGGAACATCTCGACCGTTCGACCGAAACATCTTCGAAGGGGGTAAAACGTGTATGACGACGTGAAATTCGATACGATCGAGGACGCCATCGCCGCCATCGGCAGAGGCGAGATGATCGTGGTCGTCGACGACGAGGATCGAGAAAACGAGGGGGACCTGATCATGGCCGCCGATGCGGTTACGCCGGAGGCCGTCAACTTTCTGGCGCGCTTCGGCCGCGGCTTGATTTGCGTGCCGTTGCCGTCCGAGCGACTTCGCCAGCTCGAGCTGCATCCGATGGTACAGAATAACACGGAGAAGATGGGCACCCGCTTCACCGTGTCCGTGGATGCAGTGGAGGGTACGACCACCGGTATATCGGCTGCCGATCGCGCTACGACCCTTCGGGCGCTCATGGATCCCCGGACCGTGCCCGTGGCTCTGGCCAGGCCCGGCCACATTTTCCCGCTGGAGGCTGTGGAGGGTGGTGTGCTGAGACGGGCCGGACACACCGAAGCGTCGGTGGACCTGGCGCGCCTGGCCGGCCGGAGCCCCGGGGGGGTGTTGTGCGAGATCATGGACGACGACGGCACGATGGCCCGTGTCCCGCGGCTGCGAGAACTCGCCGACGAGTACGGTTTGCGCCTGATCACCATCCGTGACCTGATCGAGCACCGTCGCCGCCATGAATGCCTGGTCGAGCGGGTGGAAACCGTCGAATTCCCCACGGCCTTTGGTCAGTTCACGCTGCACATGTACCGGTCCACCCTTGACGGCTCGCATCATCTGGCTCTCGTAAAGGGAGACGTGGAGGGCCATCAGAACGTGCTGGTCCGGGCTCACAGCGAGTGCCTGACCGGCGATGCGTTCCATTCGCTCCGCTGCGACTGCGGCGAGCAGCTGGTCACCGCCATGAGGATGATCGAACACGAAGGACGCGGCGTCATCCTCTACATGCGGCAGGAGGGGCGCGGCATCGGGCTGGCCAACAAGATTCGCGCTTATCGCCTGCAGGATGAAGGACTCGACACGGTGGAAGCCAACGTGCAACTCGGCTTCAAGGAAGATCTCCGCGACTACGGCATCGGTGCGCAGATTTTGACCATGCTCGGGCTCTCCACCATTCGCCTGCTGACCAACAATCCCAAGAAAGTTGTCGCCATCGGCGGTCACGGACTGGTGGTGACCGACCGGGTTCCGATAGAAGTCACGCCCAACGCTTCCAACGTGCGCTATCTTCGTACGAAGCGTGACAAGATGGGTCACCTGTTGAGACTGGAAAGCGAGGAATAGCCATGACACATACCGCAGGCCGGATTTCCGGTGAAGGACGCAGGGTGGCGCTGGTGGTGAGCCGCTTCAATGAAGGCGTGACGAGATTTCTGGTGCAGGGCGCCGAGGAGGAGCTGCAGCGGGCTGGCACGGCGCCGGACGACATTGACACCTTCGTGGTGCCGGGAGCCTTTGAACTCCCCCCGGTGGCTGATCGGGTGGCGACAAGCGAGCGCTATGATGCCGTTATCTGCCTCGGCGCAGTGATCCGCGGGGCGACTCCCCACTTCGAACTCGTCGCGGGCGAAGCGGCACGGGGTGTGGCTGCAGTGGCCCGCGCCGCAACCTGCCCCGTTACGTTCGGTGTGCTGACCTGCGACACCGAAGAGCAGGCGCGTGAACGCGCCGGCGGCAAGGGCGGCAATAAGGGCGCCGATGCGGCACGGACCGCGCTGGAGCTGGCCGACCTCTACGACCGGATTGGCCAGGTACAGTAAGCGGCACAGAGCGCGCGAGTGGGTACTGCGCGCCCTGTATGCCCGGGAGATGGATCCGGAGGCCGTGGAGCCTCTGGACGTCCTGCTCGAAGCCGATCCGCCCCGAGAAATCGACCGGGTCTTTGCCCGCCGGCTCTACGATGTGGCGTGCCGCGATACCTCGCGCTATGATGGACTCATCGAGAGCAAGCTGGAGAACTGGGACATCTCGCGACTGGCCCTGCTCGACTTGTTGCTGCTGCGTATGGCACTCGCCGAGTTCGAACACTTTCCGGATGTCCCGGAACGCGTGACCATCAACGAGATGATCGAACCCGCCAAACGCTACTCCGGCGCACAGGCCGGTTCGTTCGTCAACGGCATACTCGATGCCCTGAAACCGGGGGTGACGGTGGGGAACCCGCCGGGTAAGACACCTCCGGACGCCGGCAGTCGGAACGCATGAGCGCGGAAGGGCGCACCCACCCATCGTCCGCACCGGATGGGGCGCTGCCGCCCGGTCTGGCGCCGGGCGCGTTCACGCAACCCCGGATCGACTACTACCTGGCCGCCCTGGCCGCCGTCATCGCCCTGGTACTCTACGGGATGACGGTCCAGCGCACGCTCTCGTTCTGGGACTGTGGTGAATTCATCGCGTGCGCCACAATACTCG
>JAUVRN010000241.1 GCA_030597645.1 Candidatus Zixiibacteriota bacterium | reverse complement strand
TGGAGGCTTCCACCTTGATGAACGGCGCCGCGGCAAGTCCGGCGAGCCGGCGGGCAATCTCCGTCTTGCCGACGCCGGTGGGTCCGATCATGAGAATGTTGTTGGGCATGACCTCATCGCGCAGTTCGCCGGTAATCTGTTGGCGGCGCCAGCGGTTGCGCAGCGCGATGGCCACGGCACGCTTGGCCTTGTCCTGGCCGATGATGTATTTGTCGAGTTCCGCGACGATCCGGCGCGGCGTCAGGTCTTCCATGCGAAGCGCCGGGGGCGAATCGTCGACGATGTCGGCCGGCACAGGCAGCGAACGAGTGGGGGTAGCTTCTGTCATTTATTCCGGTTCGGTCTGCTCGTCTTTGAGCTCTTCGACCGTGATCTCGTGGTTGGTAAACACACAGATATCTGCCGCGATGGACAACGCCTTATGTACGATCTCAGCGGCGGGTAGTTCCGTGTTCTGTATGAGCGCCAGCGCCGCGGCCCGCGCGTAGTTGCTGCCCGATCCGATCGCCACGACGCCATGCTCCGGCTCGATGACTTCGCCGTTGCCGGAGACGATCAGCAGGTGTTCCCGATCCGCCGTGATCAGCATGGCCTCCAGCCGCCGGAGATACCGGTCGGTTCGCCAGTCCTTGGCCATCTCCACGGCCGCACGGGGGAGGTTCCCCTTGAATTCATCCAGTTTGTCTTCGAAGCGCTCGAACAGGGTCAGCGCGTCGCTGACCGCGCCGGCGAATCCGGCCAGCACCTGGTCCTGGTAGAGGCGCCTGATCTTGCGTGCCGTGGTCTTGACGACGGTGTCGTCAAAGGTGACCTGACCGTCGGCGCCCATGGCGACATGATCGCGGTAACGCACGCCCAGCACCGTGGTGCCGCGAAATGTTGGATACGACATATAGTCAGCCCCTTGGATGTGCTTTCCTGTATACGCGCCCAATGCGCTCCGAAGTGACGTGCGTGTAGATCTG
This sequence comes from Candidatus Zixiibacteriota bacterium, assembly GCA_030597645.1. Taxonomy (GTDB): domain Bacteria; phylum Zixibacteria; class MSB-5A5; order JAUVRN01; family JAUVRN01; genus JAUVRN01. The sequence goes on along the minus strand of JAUVRN010000241.1, from coordinate 3,390 downwards.
CGTCGTGCGCACCGATTCGTGGCCGAGCATTTCCTTGATGGCCAAGAGATCCGCACCGCGGTCGAGCAGGTGCGTGGCGAACGAATGCCGCAGCGCGTGCGGGCTCACACTCTCGGCGCCGGTCACGGTGCGCGCGTACTTCTTGACGAGGCGCGCCACCGATCGCGAACTCAGGGGACCGCCCAGCCGGTTGCGAAACAACGGGGAACTCTCGTCCACCGCTCCCCGGGCACGTCGCCAGTGGAGATAGTGCTTCACCGTATCCATCGCAACCTGGCCCACCGGTACGATCCGGACCTTGCTGCCCTTGCCGGCTACATGCACCGTCGCAGACTCGAGGTCGAGGTCCTGTGGCCGAATGGTCTCAACCTCTGAGAGTCTCAGTCCGCCGCCATAGAACAGATTGAGAATGGCGCGATCCCTCCCGTCGCCGTCTGCACCTTCTCTGGGACGATTGAGGAGCTGAGCGGCCTGATCCTCCGTGAGATAGCGCGGGAGCGTCTTGGGCAGTTTGGGTGCGCGCAGTCCCGGTGTCCTCCCCCGCTGTATCAGCCCCCGGCGTGTAAGGTACTTGAGGAAGGACTTGAGGGATGACGCCTTGCGCGCGTGCGTGCGTGGCGATCGGCCCAGGGCGAAAAGACGTGCAAAGTATGGAATCCACACATCCGGAGGTGCAGCCGCCAGGTCTAGTTGCTCGGCCTCGAGATATGCCAGCACCTGCTCCAGGTCGGCCCGATAGGCGCGCACCGTGGCCGGTGAATACCGTCTCTCTTTGGCAAGGTACTCCAGAAACGCCTGAACCTGCGACCGTAACGCCTGTTGCTTCACACCCTATGAATAACGGGCTGAGGCGGCCGGACGCAATTTCAAAAGGCGCGGGCGGCCCCCGATTCATATCCTCTTATTTTTCAACGCCTTAGCCGAGGAGAATCCATGTTGACAGATCTGTCCACCCGGGCTTTATTGATGCAAGAGGTTAGTGAATGCTAACTAAGCAACGTCGTGGAGCCCGGGTGACCAAGCGGATGTCCTCTGAAGAGCGACGTCGGCAGATCATCGGCGCGGCGACGGATCTATTCAGCCAGCACGGCTACGAGAAGGTGACGGTGCGACAGATTGCGGAAGCGTGTCACGTCACCGAACCGGCACTCTATCGCTACTTCGCATCCAAGGACAACATCTTCGAGGCCGTGATTCTCGCGCTGAAGTCGCGTCTGGATCTGGATGCACTGTTCGCCGGCCTCAAGGACGAGACGGAGATCGAGCCCGTGTTGAGAGGAATGGCTCTCTTCATCGTTCGCACGTACGGACGGCACCAGGAGTTGCAGCGCCTGCTGTTTTTGAGTTCACTGAAAAAGCACCCGCTGGCGAGAACCGCATTCCGGGAGCTGCGGCAGCCCTACGTGGAGTTCCTGGTCGGCAAACTTCGTGAGCTCATCAAGGCCGGTAAGATACGCGAGGTGCATCCGGTAATCACCGCGCGCTGCTTCGTGGGCATGGTCATGGAGTGCGCGCTCGGTATGCACCTGTGGAAAGAGTACCAGGTATCCTCTTACGAACCGGAGCGTGTCGTCGATAACAACGTTCCCATATACGCGCGAGGACTGGGGATCGAAACGACGCGCACGGAGTCCGACTAAGGCAAGCGCAGATTGCTCTGCGATGATCCGGCGGCCGCGGGGGCGGGCCGGCGGATCCCCGACCCGGTGACCAGGAGGTTGCCGGGTTTTCTTATGGGAAGATCAGGCTCCGGTCTTGGCCGCTTCGCGCTCGAGCAGACGGTGCCCGCAGGCAGGGCAACGGTAGTGCTCGCCGTGGGTCTTGGTGACCTTCTCGGTCATGATCGGGAACGCGCACGCCGGGCACTTGTGCTTCACGGGGCGGTCCCAGGTGGCGTACTTGCAGTCCGGGTACTTTGAACACGAATAGAAGACCTTGCCGCGGCGGCTGCGCCGCTCCACCATCTCGCCGTCACAGCCGGATTGGGGGCATTGGACGCCGGTGGTTACCGGCTGCGTCGTCTTGCACTCGGGGTACTTGGAGCATGCCATGAACTTGCCGTACCGCCCGGTGCGAATGACCATGGGTGCATCGCAGGTGGGGCACGTCTTGTCGGTCTCCTCGATCTCGGCGCCGTTGAGCGGCTTGGTGGTTTTGCAGTCCGGGTAGCCTGTGCAGGCCAGAAACCGCCCGTTGCGACCCCACTTGATGACCATCGGCTTGCTGCAGTTCTCGCACGTCTCGTCGGTCTCTTCCTGCGTTCCCGCCTTGATCTCATCCTTGATCTCGCCCACGGCCTCCACCTGCTCGGCAAAGGGCTCGTAAAAGTCCCGGAGGACGTCGACCCAGTTCTCGTTACCCTCTTCGATCAGGTCCAGCTCCTCTTCCATATGGGCGGTGAACTTTACGTTGAACAGATCGCCGAAGTGCGCGACGAGGATCTTGCTGACGGTCCGGCCCAGCTCGGTGGGTGTGAGGCGACGCTGCTCGGTCTCGCTGTACTTGCGCGAGCGAAGCGTCGTGAGAATCTGCGCGTACGTGGACGGCCGACCGATGCCGTTCTGCTCCAGCGCCTGGATCAATGACGCCTCGGTGTACCGCGGCGGCGGCTTGGTGAAATGCTGTTCCGGTGTGACGCCGTACTCCTTGAGTCGGTCGCCTTCGACCAGCGACGGCAGCTTGATGATCTTCTGCTTTTCGGCGTCCTCATCCGCCAGTTCCTGATACACTTTGAGGAACCCGTCGAACACCTGCACCTGGGCTGTGGCACGGAACCGGTAGATCTCCGCGACATCGAGATCGATCGTGGTGGCATCGAACTGGGCCGGGTTCATCTGTGACGCGACGAACCGGTTCCAGATCATCTCGTACAGGCGGAACTGGTCCCTGGACAGGTACGCCTTCACCTTTCCCGGCGGATGATCGAGCATGGTTGGGCGGATGGCTTCGTGTGCGTCCTGCGCCGACTTCCTGGCCTTGTAGAAGTTGGGCTTGTCGGGTACGTATTCTGTTCCGTACGCATCCTTGATCGTATCCCGCACGGCACCGATCGCTTCACCGGCCGTCCGCACCGAGTCGGTACGCATGTACGTGATCAGGCCGACCGAACCCTCGCTCTTGCCCAGTTCCACGCCTTCGTACAGTTCCTGCGCCGTGCGCATGGTCCGCTGAGACGTGAAGCGCAGTCGGCGAATGGCATCCTGCTGCAGCGTGCTGGTGATGTAAGGCGGCTGTGGATAGCGGCGCTTGCGCTCTTTCTTGACACCCGCCACGGCCAATGCCTGCCCGGTGACGGCGTCGCCCCCCCCCTCCCCCCCCCCCTCCCTTCCGCCCTCGCCCTTCTTGCCCTTCACGTCCCGCCGCCCCCCGCCGCCCGCGCCCTTCTCCCCC
>JAUVRN010000037.1 GCA_030597645.1 Candidatus Zixiibacteriota bacterium | reverse complement strand
CGCGAAGTGGCCTCCTACCGCCGCCACGACGGACTCGAGGCACTCTCTGATCTCCTGGCACAGTCCCGGCAGGGCCTCTTCGGGCACCTGCTTCAAATCGTCGGGACTATCCAGCTGCGACAGGTATTTCAATAGGTCTCCCCTCCGGGACCGGGGCCTCGGGGCCAGCGGGCACCCGAAACGGGCAGCCCTTCAGCGCCGAAGATACGCCGGCGAGTGATCGTGTCCAGACCTAAATGCATGGCCTTCCATAGTATAGACGCGTTCGTGAGATTGGTTCCTGAGCGGCACGGATCCCACGCCGGCGCCCCAGGAAACCCCGGGTTCGCGCCCCACATTGAACGTGGCTGGCCTTCTGCAGGCGACCGCTTCGCTTTGCCCCAGCAACCCGCGACGGCCCCTCCGTCGCGCCAAGCCACTGCCATACAATACGTTACACCGTGCACAAGGCAGGATTCAATCGCTCACTTCGGGATATGAACCAGGAAGGACCAGAGGAAGGGGCCTGCCTCTCGCATCGTAGAGCATGCGGGCAGTCTCGATCACCGGGTCCTCCACCGCCCACTCCGCGACGCCATTGCTCGACCACGGCACGCTGAAGAGCCCGCGGCGCCTCGGGTACTCGACGATGCGGAGGTCATTCCAGCTACCGGCGTGACCCTTTTTGCGGGCGATCTCCAATGCAAAGAGGAGATTCCCTACCTCGTCGACGAGCCCGTTCTTCTTGCCTTCGATCCCGGAGTAGATACGCCCCTCGCCCAACCTGCTCACTTCGTTGAGTGCCAGGTCCCGCCCCCGAGCGACCTTGTGCACGAACTGACCGTACAGCTCCCGCATCGTCTCGTCCACCATCTCGCGCTCTTCCGCAGTGAGATTGCGCCTGGGTATGGTTGCGCCGATCAGGGGCAGGCGGATTCCAGCGGAGTAGTCGGCGTGCGCTCCGCGCTGGACAAGATCGGAGGTCATGCCGAGTTTCTCGCCGATACCGTCCTCATAAAGCCAGCCGCCGATGACACCGATGGAACCCGTCACGGTAGTGGGTCCGGCGATGATGCTGTCCGCGTACATGGAAATCCAGTATCCGCCCGACGCGGCCATCTGTCCCTGGCTCACGATGACCGGCTTCTTGCGACTGCACGTACGCACGGCGGCCGCCACGAGATCCGATGGCAGCGCCTCACCCCCGGGCGAATCGACTCGAAATACCACAGCACGGACCCGGCGGTCGTTGGCGAGCTTCAGGAAGACCTTCTCCAGCCAACGGGCGCGAATACCCCGGTCCAGATCACATGCCCCCAGTCCATACACGAGCGCGATACGAGGCTCCTCCCCCCAACGTTCGGAGATGAGTGCGTGCTTCAGAAGACCGTCGGATCCGAGGCCTCGCAATTTGCGACCGTGCAGTGAACGCACGACTTTGTCGAGGTCGGACCAGCGCGCCACGGTATCCACCAGGCCGGCGGCCAGGGCCGAGTCCGGCATAAACAGGATGCGATCGTCGATCAGCGCATCCCAGTCGGCTTCGCTCAGACCCCTTGATCCGGTCACGTCCGCACGCGTCTGCTCGTACCAGTCATCTACAAACGCTTGATTCTGCTCGCGATCCGCCGCGGACATGTCTTCACGACTGAGCGCCTCGGCGGCCGACTTGTAGGTGAACAGACGCCACTCCTCGAACGCGAGACCCAGCTTGGCCAGAGAACCCTTGAAGTATGTGCGATTGAGGCGGTACCCCGGCAGCATCAGCATCCCCTGCGGATCCATCACGATGTGATCGGCGACGCTGGCCAGGTGATAGCCGTTCATACCGGCGTTGTCGATGAAGACGATGATCTTCTTGCCGGCATCCTGCGCCTGACGCAGAGCCTCGCGGATCTCCCAGGCATGCTCGGGCGCCACCTGCAAGGTCGACACCTTCATGGCGATGACAGCTACGCGGTGATCCTCGGTGGCCGTGCGGATGTCGTTCAGGATATCCCAGAACCGGGGTGTACCGTTGTCGAGAAAGCGATACTTGAGATAGCGGACCCTGCCCTGAGCCTGGACCGGATGATAGTACTTGCTGCGCCGCAACTTGCTCGTGGTAAATCCCGATTTGAGTCGGCCGACTCGGACGCCCCAGGTCTGCCGGCTCAATTCCTGCTGGTTGTCGAAGTGACTCTGGGTGATGGCTCCCGAGCGTCCGATGTTGAAGGTGAGCCCCACCGTGAACGCCTCGCTCTCGAAATACCGACCCACGACACTCACACCCGGAAAGACACGGAGTGCGGCGCCGGCGCTCCACGGCACGTCCTCGATGCCCACGTGACTTGGCCAGGCGGCGTCGGCGAATACGGTAAACCAGGGCGCCCCGAACGGTCGCAGGCCGATTTCACCCACCCACTCGGAAGCATTGCTGTTGAGGCTGATGTTGCCCGTCAACCCCAGAGAGAAAAAACGCCCGGGTCTGCTGACGAAACCGAGTACCAGCACATCCTCCCGTCCACCCACCTGGTCGCCACTCGATGACCACCCGTACGCGATGCCCATGCTGGCCGCGCGACTGCCGCCTCCGAGCCCGAGCCGATAGTCGGTGATACGTCCGCCCGGAAGATTCTGCGACTGGACGCTGAAGCCGAGATAGGGTAACCCGCTGTAAAATCCCCAGTCATCGAAGCCCCAGGTCTCCTGCTGCTCGCCGGCCCAGTAAAACCGGAACTCCGGCTTGTGGAGAAGTCCCCGATTGGCCGGATTGACGAATCCGACCAGCCCGTCACCCCAGGTGGATGGCGGTGCGGAGAGGAAGTAATAACGATCGTAGTATGAAGGTAAGGGATCCGGCCGGGCCGGCCCCGCCAACGCCCAACACACCAGCCCCACAACCCCTATCGATCTTGTAGCCCAGGATTTCATCTCTGCATAATCTCCCGTCGTCAACCCACGTGGACTCGAAGATAACACCTGGATACGCGTGGTGCAATGCCGCCGACAGGAACTCCCCGGAGTTGTGCCGGCAGAGACCACAGAGCCGGTGAGCGCCGGTTGGGCAATCAGGCGTCGGACCGTGCGTCGTCCGGCCGGGAGCGCCGGGCGGCACGTACATTGCGGCACAGTCCTGCTTTGCCCGGCCGTGCCAGCGGACTCGCGTTGAATTCGTCACGCCATGCGACATCCGACAGCGTGTCGACGCGGCCCCCTTCGAGCTGCCGGGTCGCAGCGCTCTTGCGCAACGAGTCATGCCGATGCGGCTTCTCGAACCGGTTCCATGGACACATGTCGAGACAGATGTCGCAACCAAAGACCCACGGGTACTGACGGGTGGAAACGGATTCGGGGATGTCGGGCGCCTTCGACTCGATCGTCCAGTAACTGATGCACCGCCGGGCATCCAGGACATAGGCCTCAGGAAACGCGCCGGTAGGGCATGCGTCGAGACAGGCCCGGCAACTACCGCAGAAGTCGTCATGGGGTGAATCATACCGATCCACCTGCGCATCGATGATCAGACTACCGAGTAGCAGCCAACTGCCGTATTGACGAGACACGAGATTCGTATGTTTGCCTTGCCAGCCGATGCCGGCGCGAGCAGCCCAGTACTTGTCTGGAAACGGTGCCGTATCCACGCAGATGCGACCCTTCAACCCCGGCCTGACATCGCGAAGCCGCCGCCGGAGTTTCTTCAGCATTCGTCGCAGCAGCCGATGGTAGTCCTCACCCCACGCGTACTTGGCGACGCGGAACGGCCCGTCCCTCTGCGCGCCGTCCTCAGGTACCGGCGAATAGTTGACCGCTACGACCACTACCGACCGTGCCCCGGACAGCAGTCTATCGGGATCAAACCGCAGTTCCTTCCAGCGCTCCAGGTACGTCATCTCACCTGCGTGTCCGGCGGCAAGCCAGGTCAGAAAACGGTCCCGGGCCGTGACCTTCTCGGCCGGCGCAATGCCGACATCATCGGCTCCCAGATCCCGCGCGATGCTCTTGACGTCCGTGGCCGAGATGGGCACCCCGGCCTCAGACATCTTCGATAATGCGTCCGGCGAGACTGCCCAGATCGACGCCGGGCTCGTACTGGTGGCTGAGTCGTTCGAGGAGATCCGTGATCTCGTGAAGCTCCGGCCAGTGCTGGTCACTCCAGACGTCGAATCTGAGGCGGATGATCTTCTGCAGCGATTCGCCGTAGAACTCGACGAGCAGATGAAGCATGAGTCTTTCCCGGTCCGTCATCGGTGGCTCGATGGCGGCCATGTGTGCCACAGCAGGCTGCCAGCTACCGCGCACGCGCATCCCGTACGCGCGCAGGTATGAGCGCCATGCATCCGTCAGAGGCTCTGAAAGATCCAGGTGGTAGGTGTCCAGCTCATCCTGGGGAAAGTAATTGCGGCCCGCACTCAGATCTTCCCGGGCATCCCGCAGAATGTGTACTTCGTAACATGCCACAGCCGCAGCCCGGACCGCGTCGCGAACCTCCTCGTACGGCAGAGCCAGCCGCCACGTGCGACCGTCCGGACGCATCAACAGCAGCGAGGCGAACAGAGCGGCCGGCGCCACGGTGGCGCCCTCTGCGTACCGGATGAATCCTTCGTACGTGGCAAAACCGTCGTGTTGCAGATCGTACCGCATGGCGGAGAGGAGCCTGTGCCACGGCTCGGGCTTGAGCGAAAAACGGCTCAGTGTGTCCGCCAGCGCCGGTCCGAACGGACTGGCCGGTGCACCGCCCGAAAACGCCGTGTCGATTTCGCGTTCCCAGGCATCCAGCCCACCCAGGTCGGTCTGCTTCTCGTCGACGCGGTCATCGACCCACCGCATGGATGCGTAGAGCGCGCAGAATGCGTCAAAGCGATCCTGCTCAGGAAACAGCCGTGCCACGCGGTACAGGTGCGGCATCCGCGCGCGCGCCATATCCCGGGACAGGCGGAAGGACTCCTGGACATCGATCGTGTCCGCACTCACAGCGCTACGCTCCGGGTACGTGTCGATTTCGCATGCTTCCGACCGATGCGTGCACCCCAGCGATCGAGCCGGTTGGTCATCAGGCCGCAGATGTTGTCGGGCAGGGATTTCGGCACGTCGCCGCGACGATCGACGGTCCAGACCATCACACGCTCGAACCGCGGCAGCATGCTCTGAAACCACCGGCGCTGCAACAGCGAGTGATGCACGTTGAGGCCGTCGCAGTAGTCCGGGTGAAACAGAAGAACGGCCAGCCGCGACGCGGCAATGAGCGCCGTGCGGAATTCGGGCGCCAGCTGCCGCACGCGCCGGAGCACCCAGGGATTAAAGGATGAAATGGTGACCCGCTCACCCAGACCGTGCTCGCGCAAAGCCCTGATCGTATCGAGCTCTAGGTCGGACGGGAGAACGCCTTCCTGCTTGAGGTCGAGCACGACCTCTACGTGATCCGAGAGTAGTGTGAGGGCTTCATCCAGTGTAGCCACCGGGCGCCGCCTCCCGCTGGTCGGGTGTACCAGCGGATACTCCAGGATCCGCTGGATCGTGGTACGCCCCACCCGGCCCGACGCGCCGGTCAAACGTTTGAGATACCAATCATGAAGACAGACCAGGTGACCGTCGGCGGTAGTTCGCACGTCCAGCTCGACACCGTCGGCGCCCGCAGCCAGGGCTCCCGCGAACGCGGCCAGTGAATTCTCGGGCTCGCGGCCGTGCGCACCGCGGTGGGCGATGACGTTCACAGCACGGCCCGAACGTGTACGGGGTCTACCCACCGGCCACCGGCGGAACGACGGCAACCTCGTCTCCGGGTTTCACGGGGCGGGCATCATCCACGTACTCGAGGTTGACAGCCAGAGCCGAGCGACTCAGGAGGGGCGCCAGGTCGGGGTGCAAATCGGCCAGGCGGGAGCGAAGTTCGCCTGCACTCGCCGGGCCGTCACAGTCAACGTAGATTTCACCCGTGCCGAGGATGTCCCGGGCCTGGGCGAAAAGTCTGATTCGGATTCGGTGGGTCGCAGACATGTCTGGCGTAACGGTTTCTCAGTCGAGGCGCGCGGGGCCGTGAGCAGACCAGCCACACAATTCAACCGGAAGATAGCTAGTTTAGAACAGCTATCAAAACCCATCTTCGTCGCGAAATCGGACGAGCGCGGCACAGGCGAGGATCCAGGTCGTCCACGACCGGAGGCGGCCTGGTCTCGCGCAAGCCTCCGACGGCTTCCACGCGACGTTCTGAAACATAGTGGTTAGCCACCGGACGTCAGTAGTCGCTCAAACATGGTCCGGTCGATCGTGGCATCGCCCACGTCCACCTGCGGTCGGATTGCTCCGTGGTAGTCCGACCCGCCCGTCTCAAGCAGTCCGTGCGCCTTGGCCTGACTGCGCCAGTGCGCCGTGGTGGAGTGATTCCAGAACGGATACGTGGTTTCGATTCCCTGGAGGCCGTCTCTCACCAGACCTGCCAGATCGATCCGAAAGGGGTACGAGGCGGGATGGGCCAGCACCACCGCGCCGCCGGCACGTTGGGCCACTTCGATGCCGTCGGCCGGGCTGATCTTGTACTTGGGCAGATACGCCGGACGCCCCACTCCGAGATACCGGTCGAAGGCCTCGCGAATGGTCCGCACGGCACCGGCATCCACCATGGCGCGGGCGACGTGCGGTCGGCCCACGGCATCCCGCTCCGCCAGCAGAAGATTTGCGTCCAGGTCGATTCCGTGTTCCTTCAGACGCTTCACCATGCCGAGCGCACGCTCGCGGCGTGCCTGACGAAAACGTCCGAGCCACTCGTTCAGCTCATCGTGATCAGGATCGTAGCCGTACACCAGGAGATGAATATCATGGTCGCCCTCGGCAACGGAGAGTTCGAGGCCGTACACGTAGTCGATGCCGGCGTCCGCCGCCCGCTGCGCCGCTTCGGACTGCGCGGCGATCGTGTCGTGGTCCGTTATGCTGAAACCGGCCAGTTCCGCGGACACCACCCGCTCCACCACGACGGCCACCGGATCGGTGCCGTCGGAGCAGTCCGTATGGATGTGCAGATCGTACCGCCCGCGACGGCGGCTCACGTGGCGATCACTTCCGGCGCCTGAGCACCCAGCGAATGGTCTCGCCGCTGTACGTCGTACACACCTCGGGCGAACGGTCGCCCTGGGTGGAATCGCGATAGTAGATCCAGTACTGGTCCGCGGTCACCACGAACGAATCGATGGCAAGCACGATCGATCCAAAGAGAAGCAGCTCCGAGTCGAGGACCACCTCGTGCTCTCCCTTGAGGAGTTCCAGCACCGTCTTTCCGTCTTCGCCCGGGTAGCGGAATTCGAGGCCCGTATCCGAGACCACCCGGGGCGGGCGCACATCCCCGCCGGACGCCGCGGTATCCAGGGGCGTTGCGGGGGTCACGCCGGAGAGCGAATCCTGAGGCGACTCCCACAGCACGAAGGCACCGGCAACCATTAGCATCAGCACGAGTGCCGCCAGCGCGACGATGAGCATCCCCTCCCGGTCGAGAAACGGAGTGCTCACGTGACCCTCCCGGCTGTGCGCCACGCCCGCTCACGCCGGCTACCGTAGTCTTCCTCAATCCCCATAATCCACACGGCCAGAAACTCGCTCTGCTCTCCCAGCTCAAGCAGCAACCCTTCACAGGCTTCTACCACGTGAACCGGTTGTGCGTCCGCCAGCCGAATGCAGAGCATCATGTAGTCGGGATCGGTGAGCAGCCGTGCAGGCGCAAGCACCTGGGGGAAATCGACGAACCGTACCGTAGCCGGAATGCCGATGCGCGGCGCCATGAGATCGGGTGTGACCTCCCAGTCCTCCCGCGGCGATTCTACGGTGAGTCCGAGCAGTCCACCCTCGTCGTCGAGATCGAACGAGACATCGCCCGCATCGACAAGTGCGGCGAACGTGCCCGGACGATCCATACACACCACCAGACGATCCTCGTCGGGGTGGTAAAAACCCCGGGCCCGGTGGCCGGAGGCCTTCCACTCTACCGCCAGGCGCGGCATCTACTCCTCCAGCCGCCGCCTCAGCTGCTGGTACTCAAGCGACTGAGGGTACTCTTCCTTGAGCCTGTGGTAGTATGGATACGCGCCTTCCTTGTCACCCCGTTCCGAGAGAATATTGCCCGCCTTGAACAGCGCGGCGGGCACCTTGCTCGATTCGGGATAGACATCGAGTACGGACTGAAACTGCGCGAGCGCTGAGTCCATCTCGTCCTGCGCGTAGAAGCTCTCGCCGATCCAGTATGCGGCGCTGGCGGCCTCCTGGGCATCCGGGGCCTGCGTCACGAAAGCGCGAAAACCACTGATGGCGGCCGGGTATTCTTCACGCTTGAGCGCCTCGAAGGCTTGCTGATAGAGGGACCGCGCCGAGGCCGTATCGATCGGCATGGCGGCACCCCCCGAAACAGCATCCGTGCCCGCTGGAATGAGCAGCGGGGCGGCAGCCGCACCGACCACCACACCTGTGGCGATGCGCTGATCCACGTCGACAAGCTGCGCGTCGAGTTGATCGACGCGGACCGCCAGATCTTCGACGCTGTGCTTGAGATCGACCACCATTTCCCGCGTCTCTGCCGAACCGGAAAGAGCCAGACTGTCGATGCGATCGAGCGTTGCCTGAATCGCATCCTGATTCGCCTGGATCTCATCGATCTGCACCTGAAGCATGCGCATGTCCCGCGTGGTCGGGCATCCCCAGAGCACGACGGAGCAGAGCGCGATCAGTGCCAGACGGGCCAGCGGCCAGCCGCGGAAAACGCTACTGATCCGTGCGTACGAAGTCGGCACGGCGGTTCTTGGACCAGGCGGCCTCGGTGTGACCCGGGTCGACCGGCCGCTCCTTGCCGTAGCTGATGACGCGCACACGGTCCACACTCACGCCCAGATCTACCAGGTAATCACGGGCCGACTTGGCACGCTTTTCACCCAACGCCAGGTTGTACTCACCGGTCCCGCGCTCGTCGCAGTTCCCCTCGATCACGATGGTCACCTCGGGGTGGTCACCGAGAAGGCGCGCGTTGCGCCCCCGCGCTGCCCGGGCTTCGGGCTTGAGGTTGTACTTGTCGAAGTCGAAGTGAATCGTCTCCAGCACGATCTCCACCGGTGGCGGTGGCGGCTCTTCTTCAACCACAGTCGGTGGCGGTGGCGGTGGCGGCTGGACCTCCTCTACGACCGGAGGCTGTTCATCCTCGGCGGACTTCTTGCCTGACGAGCAGCCGAAGGCTATCACTGCCGCAAGTCCCAGGGCCAGTGCTGCCCAGAGAAATCGTTTGTTCACGTCGCGTCTCCCTCCCTCATCAAAGCGACCGGGCCTGTAGCAGGTCGCTAAAAAAAAATTTCGGCTCCAAAACCGCCGTTTCGGCCGCGGCCTCGTGGGCGGGTGAACACGTACTCAACGTAGCGAACACACTACGCTTTCGTGTGTCCCCCGCCGCCAGAGTCTCGCTCGAAGCGAGCGATTCTCTCGCCCCGAAAGCACTTTTTCAGCGCCCTGCCGAGATCTTCCCTCGTTGCATGCCGAATAAGCCCTTGGCGCACAATACGGTCAACCCTTTCTCAGCGGTGCGGAAAAGGCCCCCAGGCCGGGTTGGTGAAACCTCCCCCGGTGGTGATCTGACGCTCTCCGGAGCCGTCGTAGGTGATCGTGTACAGATTTCGCTGTCCGTTTCGCAACGAAGAATAGACCAGGTGATATCCGTCGGGGGACCAGGACGGATCCTTGTTGGACCCCTTGCGCGTCAGCCGGACGAAGCCGGTGCCGTCGGTGCGGACTTTGCAGACGTCGAATTGCCCCCGCTCGTGGCGCGACGCGAACGCGATCCAGTCCCCGCCGGGTGACCAGGACGGGGAGGCATTGTAATTCCCCCGGTAGGTGAGCCGGCGCACATTGGATCCGTCTACGTGCATGACGTAGACTTGCGGTGAGCCCATCCGGTCCGAGGTAAAGGCGATGAACCGACCGTCCGGAGCGAACGTCGGCTCGGTGTCGATGCCTCGGCTGTGGGTGAGCCGCAGGGGATTCTGCCCCGATTCCGTCATCAGGTAGATTTCGGCGTTGCCGTCCACGGAGAGCGTGACGGCCAGCAGGTCTCCGTCGGGAGACACGGCGGGCGCCGTATTCAGTCCCTCCCGGCCGGAGATCTTCTGAACGCTGTTGTTGCCGAGCAAGAGCAACCAGAGGTCGGGAT
>JAUVRN010000255.1 GCA_030597645.1 Candidatus Zixiibacteriota bacterium | reverse complement strand
GCTCTTGGCCAAGGAAGGGGAGCACGACCGGGCGCGCGGCTAGGTGCAGCGGGAGAGCGGCGCCGGCCGCCGGGTCGGCGACGATGCCACGCTCTGCAGGGCTCTTCGCAATCTCGGTGTGGTGTATGTGGAGCTTGGCGAATTCGAGGAAGCCGAAGCCACATATGACGAGGCCATCGGCGTGGCTCGCGAACTCAGCGACCATATGGTCTTCGCGGACCTCACCAACAACCTCGGCACGATCATGAGCATGCGAGGCCAGTGGCGACGAGCGCTCGACCTGTACCGTCCGTCGCTGGACATATACGTGGCTGCCGGCGAGAGACGCAAGTCGGCCTACTGCGAGAACAACATGGGTATCGCATACTCCGAACAGAAGCTGGCCGCCCACGCGTCGGAGTATTTCGAGAAGGCATATCAAACCGCTACCGAGATCAAGGACTCATCGCTGAAGTTGATCGTCAACATCAACATCGCTGACCTGCAGCTCAAGACGGGAAACATGGACAAGGCACGCCTGCACGCGCGGGAGGCCGAAGAACAGCTGGCTGCATCGGGCACGGTCAACGGCCACCTGGTAGAGACCAAGAAGATTGCCGGGATGATCGCGGTGGCGGATGGCAACGTGGAAACCGCCGGTCAGCGTTTCTCCGAAGCCCTGGAGCTCGCGCGTCAGATCGGTGCCAAGTTTCTCGAAGCGGAAGTGCTGCTGGAACGGGGCAAGCTCCACTCGCGCGACGGTCAGAACCTCGATGCCCTGGCTGACCTGGAATCCTCCTACTGCATCTTCAAGAGTCTCAATGCGGGGGGTCGCCGCCTCCAGACCGAGGCTGTGATCCACTCCATCGAACAGTTGTATCTCGAGACCTTTGAGCAGATGGCCGTCGAAGTGGAGCGCAAGGACGAGTACACCAAGGGTCATTCGGACCGGGTGGCGACCATGTCGCTGCTACTGGCCAAGCAGCTCGGTTTGCAACCCGCCGAACTCAAGACGATCGTAGCCGCCGCGCTCCTGCACGACATAGGGAAGATCAAGCTTGACGACGCCGTGCTCAAAAAGGACGGCAGGCTCAGTGACGACGAGTTCGCCCAGATCAAGCAGCATCCGGAATACGCGGTCGAGCTGCTGGACGGCAAGGAGTTCCCCTGGGACGTCAGGCCTTCGATCCTGGCGCACCACGAGCGTCTGGACGGCACCGGCTATCCGTACGCTTTGAAAGGCGACGATATCCCGCTCCCGGCCCGGATCATCTCGATCGCAGACGTATTCGATGCGCTGACCTCCGATCGTGTCTACCGCCCCGCGTATGATGTGAACAGGGCGCTCGCGATCATGGAGGGTGAATCCAGTGCGGCGTTTGATCCGATGCTCCTCGACCAGTTCGTTGAGATGGTCCGAGACGGCCGATTTGACTGGGTCGTGAACTCCAAGACTCCGGCCGACGAGATGTACAGCATCTGGTCTCGCTGCATGGACGACGACCACGAGCCATCCGAGCCGGCCGTCGACCCCGCGACCATGAAAAGGGTGGCCGCCTGATGCTGATCACACCGAATGCGCCCGGAGAATCGCCGCGGGGACATACGCCATCGGAGAATCATCTCTTCGACATCGTAGCGCCCAGCCATCCAGACGTTGCGTTGCACGTGTATCAGATGGCCAAAGCTTCAGACGAAGCCGTCATCGAGCCCGAACTTCTGTTCTGATCGTTCAGCAACGTTCCTGAAGCAATAGTGTCGAGGCACAGGACGCGCTCCTCACCTCGGTACGCACATTCTGCCTTGCCCCACAGTCCGCGGGCGTTCAGTTCTATGCGTGGTCATGGTCTCTGACAACTCCCGATCGGTGCTTGGGCTGGCCATCGTTGTTGCGGTGCTGGCATTGACTGTCAGCATCGCCGGCTTCTACCTTCACCGGCAGTTCATCAACGACGACGCCTATATCTCGCTGCGCTACGCATACAACCTGATCCAGGGCAATGGTCTGGTCTGGAACCCCGGCGAGTGCGTGGAAGGCTATACGAACTTCCTGCACATACTGCTGACCGGCGGACTCGGTGCGCTCGGGCTCGATCTGCTGGTGGCAGCCCGGCTGGTCAACGGCACCGCCTTCGTCGTGATGGTACTGATGCTGGCGGCTTACGTGCTGCGCCGGCAGAAGGTCGATGGGCAGGAATGCGATCGACTTGTTGCACTGGTACCCATCACGTTCGTGATGACCGCATCGCCCCTGATCGGCTGGGTGTACGGCGGACTCGAAGGGCCTCTGCTCGCCATGTTCTGCACCGGTGGTATTCTGTACTTCCTTCGCGCCCTTGAGCAGGACAATCACACCAGGTCGCTGGTCATAAGTTCACTGTTTTTTGCGGGAGCCACGCTCACGCGCCCCGACGGTGTGCTGTTCGTAGCCGCGTCCCTCTGCACACTGATCGTCGTGACAAAGCGCGACGGGCGGCCCATCCTCGTGCCCATCCTCTCCTTTGCACTCCCGTTTGCAGCCGTGTACGGATCATATTTCCTCTGGCGGTACTCCTACTACGGCCAACTGATGCCGCTGACCTTCTACGTGAAGGCTACTGGATTCGACCTGCACAAGGCGGCGGCAGGGTTTCAGTACGTCGGGCGCCTCCTGATCGCTCCGCCATACCTGCTGGCAATGCTCGCACCGGCGAGTCTCTGGTCCGTGTACCGCCGGACGTTCGATCGACGAATGGCGTACTTGCTGAGCCTCATCGTGGTCTACCTGCTCTACATCGTGTACATCGGCGGCGACTATATGTATTCTTTTCGCCTGACACTGCCTCTGATACCGGCCGCGGCCCTGTTGCTGTACATGGCTGTTCGTCCCGCGCTGAGGCACATGCCTCTATTTAATCTGGGTATCATCTACGTGATCCTGTTTGCCCTGGTCGGACTTCAGTATTTTTGGCCCGGGACCGGTGTCCGTACGATGAGTTCCCAGGACCACATCGCCACGACCGTGGGTAGATACATCGCCGGGGCGTGGCCGCGCGGCTCACTGGTCGCGCTCAATACCGCCGGGGCCACACCCTACTTCGCATCCGATCATCGTTATATCGATATGCTCGGGCTCAACGACGTTTACATTGCCAGGCGTCGCATCGACAGCATCCGCGTGCCCTGGCAAAGGATCCCAGGCCACTACAAGGGAGACGGGCGATACGTCCTCTCTCGCGAACCGGACTACATCATCGTTGGACCGGGGGCAGGAACGACGATCGACGATCCCTGGTTTCTCGGCGACCATGAGATGAGGGACGATCCGCGCTTTAACGAGCACTACGAAGGTGTTCGCGTTCGGCTCGACAACTGCGTGTTCACCTACTACGAGCGCCGACGTTGAAGCCGCGCGTTACGGTGTCGATATCCACGGCTGCGGCGATGATCGCCTTTGCCGGTAATTCCATCATCTGCAGACTGGCGCTGGGCGAGGGGACCATCGACGCGGCCAGCTTCACGACCATACGTCTCATCTCCGGTGCAGCCATGCTCTGGCTGGGCGTACGCCTGTGGAAACGAAACGATGCGACCCGCGCACGAGGGAACTGGCTGTCCGCGGCCTCGCTGTTTCTCTATGCTATCTCCTTTTCTTTCGCCTACCTCACACTCACGGCCGGCACCGGTGCCCTGATACTATTTGGCGCCGTGCAGGCGACCATGATCCTGGCTGCGCTCTGGTCGGGCGAGCGACCCGGCGTCATCCAATGGACGGGGCTGGTCATCGCCATTGCCGGACTCGTGGTACTGGTATCTCCTGGTCTGTCGGCACCGTCACCGGCTGGATCGCTGCTGATGGCACTGGCGGGTATCGGCTGGGGCGTCTACTCGCTGCGCGGACGCAACGCGACCGATCCCGCCGCCGAGACCGCCGACAACTTCCTGCGTACCGTTCCCATGGTGCTGGTGGTGAGCCTCATCAATCTGGGAGACGTTCGCATCACGACCGAGGGTATCGGTCTGGCCTCACTGTCCGGCGCGATCGCCTCGGGACTGGGTTACGTGATCTGGTATACGGCCCTGCGCGGACTCACGGCCACCCGTGCCGCCACGGTACAACTTTCCGTGCCCGTGCTTGCTGCATTCGGTGGAGTGCTGCTGCTGGCCGAGCCCATGACGGTTCGATTCGTCGCGGCATCGATCCTGATTCTGGGAGGCGTCGGCCTGACGCTGCTCGGTCGG
>JAUVRN010000380.1 GCA_030597645.1 Candidatus Zixiibacteriota bacterium | reverse complement strand
CCATTCTCTTTGCCCTTGATCGTGACGGCGTCGGTGCCACCATCCTCTTTGCCCGCAATTGCCGCGACGCCGAACAGATCCAGTCGCTCTGTCGGCGACTGCGCGAGGCCGGCGGAGAAGAGCTGTGGATCCTGGTCGACCAGGAGGGCGGGCGAGTCCGGCGTGTGACTGAGCCCGATATAGGACCGCCTGCCGCCGCGGACATGGCTGCATGGCCGCCGGAGCGGGTGGAGGATGCCTACGCAACCGCCGGCCGAAAACTGGCCAGCCTCGGATTCGATTTCAATCTCGCTCCTGTGGCCGACGTCCGGGTGCGGGAAGATAACCGGGTTCTGGACGGACGATCCTTCGGAGGCGATGCCCACGAGGTGTCGACCCGGGTTGCAGCCGCCGTGCGGGGCTTGCGCGGTGTGGGCCTGAAGACCTGTGCCAAGCACTTTCCCGGTCTCGGTGACGTGGGTTCCGACCCACATCACGAGCTGACTCTGTCACAATCCTCCACCGCACATTTTCACGACACGCACTTTCCCCCGTTCGCCGCGGCGATCCAGGCGGGCACCACGGCCGTCATGACGACACACCTTCTGGCGCCCGCCCTCGATGCGGAGAGAATGGCCACGTACTCACCGGTCATCGTTCAACGGTACCTCGAACAGGAGGTCGGCTTCCATGGACTCGTGCTGACCGATGATCTCGAGATGAAGGGGTTGCCCGATGAACCCGCCCTGGCGGCGTGGCAGGCGTTCGAAGCAGGACATCACCTGCTTCTGCTCTGTCACGATCAGACCCATCAGGAGCATGCCCGGCACTTCTTTGCAGATCGCCTTTCCGGTGATCACGCTGCGAAGCAGCAGGTACACAGAGCACTTGATCGCCAGCAACCGTACAGGCCACCGTTCAAGCATGTCACAACCTGATCCGTTTCGACGCGCTCGCCTGAATGTGCTGGGGCTCAACTCCGGCACATCCATCAACTCACTCGACTGGGCCCTCGTGGAATTCGGAGGGACACGACCAACATGGCGCGTGCTCAACGCTGGGGAACTAAGATTCCCGCGCGGCCGGGCGAAACGACTGCGCGTACTCGCCGGGACAGATGTCGTGGCGAAGTCAGACCTCGCAGCCACGGATCAGGAATTCGGAATCTGGGTGGGCGATGCCGTGCGCCGTATCCGCAGCAGGCACCTGCGCGGTCGCCGGGTGGATCTGGTCGCATCGCACGGTCAGACCGTCGGCCACTGGCCGGGTGGAGTCATCGACACGACGCTTCAGATTGGAGATCCCGATCAGATTGCCAAACGCGCCGGCATACCGGTAGTCAGCCACTTTCGCCACGGCGACCTGGCCGTCGGCGGACAGGGTGCGCCACTGACGCCCGCCGTTAATCGCATGTTGTTTGGCCGGGCTCGCCGGACCGTGGGTATCCTCAATCTGGGCGGTATCGCCAACCTGTCCGTGATACCTCCACGATCATCGACGTCCAGAGCCCTGGGAACGGATTGCGGACCCGCGAACCTGCTGCTCGATGCCGCCGCACGGAGGTGGTTGAGGCGGCCTCTGGATCGTGGCGGCAGGGTGGCAGGCAGAGGCACGGTACACGCGGGAATGCTCGGCACGCTCACGCGACATTCCTGGTTTCGCAAGAGACTGCCCGCTTCCTGCGGTCGGGAGCAGTTCGGCGAAGCTTTTCTGCGCGAAGTACGGCGGTCGCACCCGCGCGTTCCGGGGGCGGACGTTCTGGCGACACTGGGCGCCTACTCGGCGTGGGGCGGCGCTCGAGCCGTCTGGAAGCTGAGCCGACAGCCCGACATCATCTACCTGACCGGTGGCGGCGTACACAATGCCGCTCTGGTCACGGCGATCGACCAGACACTGGGCGCTATCCGGGTAGCGATCATTGAAGAGCTGGGTGTGGATCCGGACGCCCTGGAGGCCGTCTCGTTTGCTCTCCTTGGGTATCTCATGGTCCGCCGCCGGCCGGTGGATCTCCGGGGCGCTACGGGAGCGCGCAGAGCGGCTGTCCTGGGACGGCTGGTCTGGCCCTGATGATTCTGCCGGTTTCTGCCGATAACTTCAAACAAGGCATGGGATTGCGCATTCAAGTACTGCTCGCGGCACTGATCGCAGGCGCGAGCGCATCGGGGTGCTCGCAGATGGCGTCGCTTTCCGTCATCCACGCGGCACCCGAGCTCGAGCATCCATCCGTACGGGTACTGCTGGGAGACGGCTACGACTCCGTTGTGGTCAGCAGTGCCCGCACGTACCGGATCGACGCCATCAAGAGCGCCGACGACACGGTGACGTTTTACGCCCTGTCTCCCATGGTGGTGAGACGTGCCGCAGCGGGCATCATGCTCATCGATCGCGGTATGCACATCCTCGAAACGGACGTGCAGTCCGTGCGCATCGCACCCCACGAGGCAGGCGGCTATGCGCGGATCAACGGCCTGGCGTATCGTGGTGAGATGTCCGTACGCATGCAGGGCAGCACCAAGCTGTCGGTAGTGAATCAACTGGGCATGGAGCCGTATCTCTTCGGGGTCGTTCCACGGGAGATCGGATTCTACGGACCCGACATGGTGCAGGCCATGGAGGCTCAGGCGGTGGCGGCGCGGACGTATGCATTTTCACACCTGGACCAGTACGGCAACAAGGGCTACGATCTGCGCGCGGACATCATGGACCAGGTGTACGGGGGTGTGCGAGCCGAACGACCGCTGATCACGCAATCGGTCTGGGAGACGCGAGGCCGCGTGCTGCGATACAACGGCGAATATGTCAAGGCGTACTACCACTCCACCTGCGGCGGTCAGACGGACGACCTCGAGGCGGTCTGGGACCGGCCCGCCGAACCGTACCTGATTGGTGCAGACGACGACGAGTACTGCTCCTGGTCCAATTACTGGAACTGGACCGAGGTCTGCACCCGCCGCTGGCTCGATTCGAACGTGGCGGCTTTCGTGAAGCGGGAAAGGCTGGGCAGCCTGGGCAGACTGGTAACCCTGCGCGTCGCCGAACGGCGCGCCACGGGCCGTGTGGATCTGCTGAAGCTGGTCTTTGAGAACGGCACCGTCGGCATCGGCGGAGACAAGTCACGCTGGGCCATCGGCAGGCCATCACGAAACAGCGCCATCCTGCCAT
>JAUVRN010000098.1 GCA_030597645.1 Candidatus Zixiibacteriota bacterium | reverse complement strand
TTACCGAGCGCGTACGTACCGGCTACGGCAATCTGTATGTGACGATCAACGTCAAGAACGGACGGCCGTTCGAGGTGTTCGCCCAGATCGGCAAGTCGGGGTATTCGGCCATGGCCGATTCGGAGGCAATCTGCCGGATGGTCTCTCTGGCGCTGCGTTCGCACATTCCGGTGACAAAGGTGATCGAGCAGCTCGAGGGCATCGGTGGATCATCCGCGGTCTTTGACAAGGGCACGCTGATCAACTCGATTCCGGACGCCATTTCCAAGGTGCTGTCCAAACACTTCGGCAATGGTGTGAAAACTAGGAATGGTCACCCGGACCAGGGCATGCTGCGCTGTCCGGATTGTGACGGCCCGTTGACTCACGAGGAGGGGTGCCTCACCTGTTTCAACTGCGCATTCAGCAAGTGTTAACCTTGAATGTTTCCCGGAACCTTGAGGTAGACGGTACCTGTTAGACGGAAGGGGGGGTCAGGCACAAATCGCTTACCCGGAATTACTCGCACCGGGTCTGACCCCTTCTCTTACGTCTTGGGACACTAGTTGAGAATGCCACTGCCCAGGGTCATGAATACGATCGCGGCGATGGCGCAACCGGTGCGTACAGATTGAGTCCAGCGCTGCCGTTGCAGCTCCCAGCCAGGCGTCCGGCGGATGAGGCCGGTGGTTCTGTAGATCCAGAAGTTGAAGCGCACAACCAGTGGCGCGGCAAACGCGACCGCCGCCAGTGCGATTCCTGTGTCAAATAGCGGCCAGTTCATCTGTCTTCTGCTCTTCTCCCAGTCCGGCGGCCCACAAATAAGATACCCGCGAAAAGGCCCTCCGTCCTCCCTGTTTTCTTGACCTGGGGATCACAGGCTCTCTGCACCTGGCTCTGATGCAATTGCCCTCTCGCCATGGGCTCCGGCGGTTGCCGGGCGAGGCACCGTAGAGCCGGCGGGCTCGAAGGACCCATGGACAGGGCGCCGGCCCGAGCTCCATCGCCAGTAAAGAGCGAAATGAGAGCGAGTGCTCCCTCCGCGGAGACATGGTGAGGGTGGAAGGGATTGAACCTTCGACCACCTGCTTAAAAGGCAGATGCTCTACCACTGAGCTACACCCCCACACCACAGTTTCTGAATGGGGCATCTATACTACGCACCCCGAAGTGGATCGTCAACCGCCATTCAACCCGGTTCGGCTGGCGTTAGGAGGCAGTTTGTTCGCTCTCAGGTGCGGACATTGGCCACAGCCAGATCCACATCATTTGAGCATGATCATCTTGCGCGTGGCGCTGAACGCACCTGCCCGAAGGCGATAGAAGTAGATACCCGATGGTGCCGGTGCCCCATCGGCGGTCCGCCCGTCCCATGTCCGCTCGTGGAAGCCGGCCTGCATCGGAGCGTCTACGAGCGTCACGACGCGACGCCCCAGGACGTTGAAGATATCGAGCCGGACCTGCGCCGGCTCGGGCACGGCGAATTCGATCGTGGTTACCGGATTGAACGGGTTAGGAAAGTTGGGTTCCAGCTCGTAGGCTCGCGGCACGGCCGGCCCTTCATGCTCGTGCACGGCACTGGCGGCGTCGTTGACCAGCAGCCACACGGCGCGCACACCGGCCGCGATCAAGTCCATGTCACCGTCGCTGTCGAAATCCGCAGCCGTCACCGATGTGATCGAATCATCGATGGTGTGGATGGTGTGCGATCCGAACGTGCCGTCACCCACATTCCACGCTATATGCAGTGCATCCGCTTTCTCGCCGATGCTGATCAGATCTTCGTCTCCGTCTCCGTCAAGGTCCGCAGCCGCGAACACCTCCCCACTCGATTCCACTGCTACGCTGAAATCGGCGGTGAGTCCGCCGGTGCCGTCGTTGAAATACACGGTGATGGTTCCCCTGGCATCGAGGGTCGCCAGGTCGAGGTCGCCGTCACCATCGAGGTCCCGGCTGAGAACCCGTTCCGACCGGATGAATACTTCGAGTTGTGCACCGGCGCCGAATGTGCCGTTGCCGTGATTTGGGTGAGCGTGAAGCCGGTGTGCGGAATCTGCAACCAACAGATCGACGTCAAGATCGCCGTCTGCATCGGTGGCAAGCACGCGAGGGCGCGGCACCAGTGACGCGGGAAGTCGTCCGGCCCGAAAGACACCGTGGCCGTCGTTCAACCACAGCGGTGCCGTCTCCAGATGACCCTTCGAGAAACAGAGGTCGAAGTCCCCGTCTCCGTCGAAGTCGGACGCGACTACGGATTGCATGCCGGGTGCATCAAACGAGTGGAGCAGGGAAAAGGACCCGGTCCCGTCATTGAGCAGGATGTGTACTTTCCCGGCGGCCAGATCCACGGCTGCCAGGTCCATGTCTGCGTCTCCGTCGAAGTCAATCGCCATCAGTTCCTGGATCGCGCCGATTCCCGTCACCGAGTCCGCGGACCAGCCGCCGGTCCCATCATTCCAGAGAACGCGAATCGCATCGCCAGCGGGGATACAGACGTCGAGGTGTCCGTCGCCGTTGAGATCGCCTGCGGCTACCGCACCGGTAGTCCCACCCGGCGCAATGATCTCGGGAGGTCTGAAGCCGGCGGACACAGGGCGGGCGGTGACCGTGAAGTCCCATACCTTCTGCAGGAACGGTACGGCGACGCGGATGCGATCGCCCAGTCGATCGGCCCCGGACGCCGTGAATCTCAGCGTTTTGGTGGAGGGGATATATCCCACCTTTCCCGGAATGCGCCCCGTGACCGACGAATGCACGACGATGGCACTGTCGTGTATGGTTCGAGCCGGCATGTCACCGTCGACACGGGCCGTGACATACGAGAAACGCGGCACACCGACGGCGTGGGCCGTCGGGCCGATCGCCACGATTTCTGGTTTCCTGGTCTCGAACGTCCACCGGTACCGGGTACCCATGGTGATGCCGATCGATGTGCGAAGACTGGCGGCCAGCTCTACCGTGACTCGCTCGGCGGGCCAAAAGTCGGTATCGGGTCGGAAGCGAATGGTCCGAAAGTTGGCATCGTAGGCGGTCGTCCCGGTGTGTAGACCGCTGTATTCCGCGGTCACCAGGACGCTCGAGTCGGACACCGACGTGGGATCGAGCGGTATATTGAATCGTGCCGTGATGACGGTGCTGAAATCGATGTCCGACCGGGTGGCCACGGGTGTGACGTCTGTAACCTCCGGTATCTGCGCGTAGACGGTGAACGAAGTAGTGAAGTCACGCGGCATCGCCGTGCCGTCGACGGATCGGATATTCTGAGCCAGTCGGACGGTGACTATTTCGTCCCGTACAAACGAGCGACTCGACTCGAATCGCACCGCGCGTGAGGCGTCGTCGTAGATGATCGAGCCGTCGTGGGCACCGCTTATCGAACCCGTTACATGTACGGTCCCGGCATTCAGGGTCGCCGGGTCGATGGAGCGGCTAAAGGCCAGCACGATGGCCGTGGAGAGGGGGACTCGGGGCTGGATTCGGGTCGGGGATACGGCCACGATTTCAAACGGGTGGGCACGGGGCGCCCAGCCGTTGAGCCGGTGGTTGTATCGCCACATCGGCACGGGTACGCGATCCGGGTCGAACGGTGCGCCGTCGATATTGACGAACACCAGGTTGTTCTCGGACGTCGTGGCCAGCACGTCCGTGCGTCCGTCCCGATCGAGATCTCCGATCGAGGTGGTGTAGCGCCAGCCCGACCCCGCCAGGGGCCGGTTGAGCTCCGTGATGATGGGCCAGCCGGACAGCATCTGACCCTCATGATCCCACGCGATGAGGCGTTCGACCGGGTACGTCAGATAGATGTCCTCAGTGGCGGACGCCATCAGGTCGATATTGCCGTCGCCGTCGAAGTCGGCCGCCACCGGCGCACGGAGCTTGGCGGGCTTGGACGAGCTGGCGAGAACCGGATGCGCAGAGAGTCCGGACAGGGGCGTACCGTCGAGTCGCCAGCCGCTCAGGCGGCCCAGCTCGAAGTCGAACCAGGTGATGAAGTACTCCGGAATACTGTCGCGATCGATGTCGGCAAAGATCGGATCGGATGGCGTCCAATAGTACGGGATCCCGGTGGCGTGCGGCCACCCGGGACGGAGTGCCAGGTTGGCATCATAGGCGAACAGGCTGAATGTCCCGCCGGTCACCTGATTGGTAACCAGGACGATCAGCTCATGGATGCCGTCTTGGTCTATGTCGACGGCGGACAGGTTGACCGCGACGGGTTGGGCCGCCGAGTCGATGTAGAGGTCGACGCTATCCTCCACGACACCGTCGGCGCTGAGATGGTAAAGCCGGCTGGAGGCCAGGTACAATTCACTCTGGCCGTCCCCGTCCAGGTCTGCAGGAAGGTATGCGACGAATTCGTCGTGGGGAGCGAACCGGCCTCTCACCAGGGTGCGTTGGAGTGTGCCGCTGGCCTCGAACACGTAGTGGTTCCCGGATGAGCTCGTGCTCCAGCCGGGATAGTAGTGAATCTCATCCCGGTTGTCGCCGTCGATGTCCTGGAGAAACAGCGACGGTGCGTTGAATCCTTCCATGTCCCGAAGCGCGGCCACCAGCGGAGGCAACGGGACCGAGGCGACAAAGGGCTGTTCGCTCGACGGAAAGCCGTACAGCAGGCCGTCGTCTGACACCGCGACGAAATCGTCCCGACCGTCCCCGTCCAGGTCGCCCACTGTCACGGGTGTCTGACAGGCGCCCACGGCGGATACGTCTGGCATGTCGGGCTGCACACCGCCGCCGACGGGATCAAAGAACTGGATTCCGGAGGTGGTGCCGATGACAATATCCGGTCGATCGTCATCATTGAAGTCGCCGACATTGGCGAGCAACGCCGGTCCGGTCGCATGGAGTGGACTCTTCCAGGCCGATGCACTGGCAAACGGCGAACGCAGATAGATGGGGCAGGAGTCGGCGGCATAGGATCCGTCGCGGCTGAAGACCGTGAGCCGGAGGGCGTACGTACCCTCGGGCCTATCCCCGGCCGACCACGTGGCCAGGCGTCCGGCCACGACCGGCGAGCTGCGCTCGTCGATCAGGTGCCATGGTTCACCGGGCCAGCCTTCGCTGAATTCGACGTGGTACGATTCGAAGTCGACGCCGTTGGCCGTGCCCCTGATTTCCGTCCATGCTTCAATCGTATCTCCAGGCGCGGGAAAATCGATGGATGCCACTGTCCGGTTGGCAATGAAGACGGCTACACGAGCGACGTGGGCAGCCCCGACGCGGAGCCGCAGCATGTACTGCCCGTTCAGCGAGTCGGTTGCCCAGGTACCGAGCACGCCATCGGTAATGGACGCGGCACCGGACGTAATCGTGCTCCAATCCGACGGCTCCGTGCCGTGACCGTACTCGAGTGCGTACGACTCACTGCGGTCTGATGCGGCTGTACCGAACACGGTCACGAGACCCTGCACCAGTTCATTGGTGTGCGGTGCGTAGATGGCGGCCTGCTCCGTCGGTGCGTTCGCCAGGGTACCCTCGAGATTGACCCTGCCGTGTCCGCTATATTTGTCCCAGCCGACCAGGTACTCGCCTGTGCCGTACGGGTCGGTGATGTCATCTGCCGTACTATGGAGAATGTCCCTTACGGCCTCGGGCAAGAGACCCGGCGACAGAGTCCGCAACTCCGCAGCGACGCCTGCGACGAAGGGTGCCGCCATGCTGGTCCCCGAGGCGAGGTAGTAGTGTTCCGACACGATGTGGATCCCGGGCTCGTCATTGCGGCTGTACATGTCGGTACTCGCAGAGCGAATCGACAGAATGGACTGGCCGGGTGCGCACAGGTCCAGGTGATCGCCGACGCTCGAGAAGGTGGTGATCTGATCGGAGCTATTGGACGCACTCACGGCGATCACGCTCGGATAGGCGGCCGGGTACAGGGCCTCTTCAGTGCCACCGTTGCCCGATGCTGCGACCAGCACCACGCCACGGGCCCGTGCGTATTCCAACGCGTCCTCCAGAACCTGGCTGGTCCACGGACCGCCCCAACTCATGCTGATCACGTCGGCACCGTTGTCGGCCGCGTACACGATGGCGCGAGCCGCCACCGAGTTGAGGGCGGTTGGAAAGATTTTCACCGGCATGATCAGGCAGTGCTCCGACACCCCTGCGATGCCCGCGCCGTTGCCCCCCACGGCGCCAACGATTCCGGCACAGTGGGTTCCGTGTCCGACCAGGTCGACGGGGTACTTGTCGCCGTCCACGGGAGGCGGTATCTGCAGCACCTTGCCCGAAAAGTCCCAGCCGCGTTCGTCATCTATGTAGCCGTTGAGGTCGTCGTCGATGCCGTTGTCGGGGATCTCCCACGGGTTGGACCAGATTCGGTCGGCCAGATCCGGGTGCTGCCAGTCGACGCCCGTATCGATGATGGCGACGATGGCGGTGTGCGTATGGTCGCGAGTCTGCAGGTAGGCCTCGTGAGCATCGATGTCGGCATCGGGTGTGCCCGACGGGTAGATCAGGATGTCGTTGTACGGTCCCTCCACCCGCAACACTTCCGGATAGGTCTGTCCAATGTTGTGCAGGCCCCACTGGTACGAGTAGAGCGCATCGTCGGGCGCATCCAACAGTTCGAGCAGGTGATCGGCCTCGGCATACTCTACGACGTCGAGTGCGTTGTATTCCGTCAGGGCCGCGCCCATGTCTGTGCCCGCGGGCAGATCAATCACGATTATATTGCGAAGGCGTGCGGGAGGCCCGCTACGTGTCCGTGACGGAATCAGCTCTTCATAGCCGGTAGTGCCCAGCCGGTCACCGACGGCGTCAAGCGCCGCCACACCGGTAGCCCCGGCGCGCCGGCCGGAGCGCACCAGGTGCGGTGCTATGTCGGATTGGAGTTTGACGATGATGCGCGTCGGCTCGACACGTTCAGATGGACGCACATCTTCAGCTCGATAATAGGCCGCCAGCGACACGGGCACCAGGAGCAGTGCCACCAGGAACAGGCCGCCAAATCCGTTCGGCTTCATCCAGGCCTCTTTGCGGGGCTACAAAGTTAATGACCGAGTGTCGGAGCCGGAAGGACTACAACGGGGGTGTCGTACGAGTTGCTCGGGAAATCCGTCCTCGATACAGGAGGACTA
>JAUVRN010000433.1 GCA_030597645.1 Candidatus Zixiibacteriota bacterium | reverse complement strand
TCTCGTCGAGATTCCACTCAAGCTGGAATTCGATGTCAGACGCGGCGGGGACAGGGATCTGCAGGCGCCCGCGGACGTAGTCGTGTCATCCACCGGCGACATCTACGTGGCGGATGCACAGCACCAACGTGTTGTCGTGTACGATTCGCAGGGCGGCTTCAAATTTGAATTCGGCAAGAAGGATGCGCCGGGCTCACGCGCGGACGGAGCATTCGAGATCGTGTTCACGCTCGCCATCGACGCCCAGGACCGGGTCTACGCTGCCGACATCGGCAGCGGTGACGTGCAGATGTTCGACGCCGGCGGCAAGTTCATCCGGCGGTTCTCCACGCGCGACATAGAGGGAACGAAACAGTTCAGGCCCAGTGGTATATGCATCCTTGCTGACGGATCGATGCTGCTTGCCGATCGCGACAACGCTCGATTCTTCAAGCTCGACGGCAACGGCAAGGTCATCTGGAGCAAGGGATCCAAGGGCGAGGGTGACGGAGAGTTTATATCTCCCAATGAGATCTGCGTCGATTCAGAGGGCCGCATCTACGTGCTCGATGTGTTGAACCAGCGCGTTCAGGTCTTTGATGCCGAGGGCAATTATCAGTCGCAGTTCGGTGGTGTCGGCAACATCATCGGCACATTTGCGCGGCCCAAGGGTATGTACATCGACGACGAGGATCGTATCTGGGTAGCCGACGGGCTGTCCAACGCCGTCCAGGTTTTTGGTGCGGATCACAAAGTCAAATCGACCATCGGTTCGGATCTGGGACTCAGCAATCCGCGCGGCATGGTCGTCAGGGACGGACGGTTTTACCTGATCGACCGCAACAACACGCGGCTGCTCGTATTCAAAATGGGACAAGAGTAATGTACAATTCAAACGCGAAACAGGGACTATTCGGTCGGAACCAGCGGACATCCAGCTATTGCAAGTGCCCGGGCAGACCCTATACACCTAAGGAGGTTTTACCCATGAATCGTGTACTCCTGGTTCTCGCCCTGGCGGCGCTGGCGCTGGCGCCACTTGCTGCCCAGGCGGGGATCGACGGCTCGGACCACGACACGGGCGGCAAGATCTGTGAGAACTGCCACATTCCGCACAACGCGGCCGGGACTACGCTGTGGTTTGAAGCACCCTCGGGAACGTTCACCGGAACGCAGGATCTCTGCTACAGCTGCCACGACGGTTCGGTCACCAACGTGGGTTTGACCACGGCATTCAACGCCGCGGCCGAGCAGCACAAGGGCATCACGGCCAACGGGTCGGCCGGTGACTGCGACGGTTGTCACGACGTCCACAACCAGAATCCGAATTTGACGGGACGGTTTCTGTATGCGGATGTGGTGCAATCAGGCAACGGCGAGTACTGCTCGGGCTGCCATGACGGCACGGCGCCGACCGAATACGCAGCCGCAGATGGGCTGGGCAACCACGTCTACGGCGGTACCAGTACGACCAACCACTACAACTCGGGCGCGTTCACCTGCAACCAGTGCCATACACCGCACGGGGCCACGTTGCAGACCACCAATCCGGGTGCGTTGACCAATCCGATCCTGCTGGCGGACAACATCCCCGGAGCGACCTACGGTGCGTTTTGCATCAGCTGTCACAACTCCGTAGCGCCCGCGTCTGTTGGGTTCGGTACCGGTGGATTATCGGCCGGAGACAACTTCGACTACACGCAGGCCACGGCGGATCTGACGGAGCTGAGTCATCCCACGACGACCGGTACGGTAGGCGGCTGTGACCACTGTCACGATGTGCACAATCCCAGTGCCCCCGGGACGGACATTCCGCACCTGCTGCTCGCGGACAATACGGACGGCGCGTATTGCACGTCATGTCACACCGGCGGCGGCGGTCCGACGATCGGAACGTCGCATCCGTATGGCGTCACGCCCATCGATGCCAATATGAACAATGGCCTGACTCCGGCTCTGCCATGGACGGATGAAATCGATGACGATCCTGCAGACGCCGTCTTTGCCGGACTCGATTATCCGACCGCCACGGCGGACTTGATTACCTGCGAGTCGTGCCACTCGGCGCATCGCCTGGGTCAGGACGGACCGTTTCTGCGTGAAGCCAACGCAGCCAATGAACTGTGCGGATCGTGTCACCCGGCGAACTACTAGTGTAGATCGCCAGCGCGATGATGATCTCCGCAGTTCGGAGAGACCACAAAGGGGGGCGGCTACGGGCCGCCCCTTTTTGCCAAAATGTGAGTGTGGACGAGCGTGCACAGGTCAGGAAAGTGAGACGGACGAGATGCGGAGTGACGTTGGTGATGCTGTCGACGGCAGTGACCTTGACGGTTCCAGCTGTAAGCGGGGTGCGGATCGACATTCTCACGCCGCCACCGTTTACGGCGGTGACCGCAGATCACATCAGCATCGTCGGTCGGTCTGCGGGACCACGGGTTCGGCTCATGTTACCGGGACGCGAAGCACGTACCCTCGATGTGAGAGACGGGATCTTTCACGGTCGTGCTCCGCTGCGATTCGGCTTCAACGAGATCTACCTGTCCAGCGAGACGGGCGACTCGGTGTGGCTGGCGGTCGTGCGTCTGCCGTTTCTCTCCAGCATCCGCCGCTCACGCATCAAGTATCCACGATTTCAGTTTCATGGCCACCCGTTGGGTGCCGAGTGCGCGGAGTGTCATGCGCTCGCTCCCTATTCGGAGGCCGATTCCACGACGCCCAATGCAAACTGCCGGGGCTGTCGCCCGCCCGGGGAGGGGTGGGTTCGCCCCCGCCGGCCTGTAGCCG
>JAUVRN010000207.1 GCA_030597645.1 Candidatus Zixiibacteriota bacterium | reverse complement strand
CTCGTCGATCACACCATCCACATCTCCCACGAGGACGCCATCGCCGAGGCGCGGCGCCTGGCGCAGTCCGACGGGCTGTTCTGCGGCATCAGTTCGGGTGCGTGCACCGCGGCCCCGCGGCCGCTCGCGCCGGCGCTGGACGGCAAGTGCGTGGTGGTCGTACTCGCTGATCGCGGCGACCGCTACCTCAGCACCGATTTGTTCAAGGGCGTCGAAGCCTGAAGTCGCCGACGCCATCCCTCCTGTGTTCCGCTGCCCGGCGGAATAGGTGATGAACACCTGACTCAGGGCACTAGCCGCAACCCTGTCATATTGGCAGGGTAGGCCTATTTGGCTTGACAGACCCTACGCCATCATTAATCTTGATCGTACCATGGCGAATACGAAATCTCGAAAGAACTCCAGTCCTGATCTCGAGGACGCCATCCTCCGGTACATGGCCGCGGGGACGTACCCTCCGCTCAGCCCGATGGAGCTGGCCCAGGCTGTCGAGGTGCCATCCGCCCAGTACAGCACGTTCAGGCACCAGGTTCGCCAAATGCTCTCTGATGGTCGAATCATCCGGCTGCGCCGGGGGCGCCTGGCGCTGCCCGGCAAGATGGACTTGGTGCGTGGACGCGTGCATGCCAACCGGCGTGGTTTTGCATTCGTAGTCCCCGAGGACGGCAGCGTTGACCTCTATATCGATGCGGATCATCTCAAGACCGCCATGCACGATGATATCGTGCTCGTCCGCCCCCTGTCGCAGACCTACCGGGGCAAGCCGGAAGGCCGGATCGTACGCGTCGTGCAGCGCGGTCACCCCCGTGTCGTCGGTACGTTTCAGACGGGCCGGCACTTCGCATTCGTAGTTCCCGAAGACGAACGGCTTCCGCGCGACATCTACATACCACCCGATGGTACCATGGAGGCGAAGCCCGGCCAGATCGTGGTCGCAGACCTTGCGGAGTGGGAGGATCCGGCGCGGGCGCCGGAGGGCCGTGTCGTGGAGATCCTCGGCTTTCCCGATGAGCCGGGGGTGGACGTACTCACGGTGGTACACGAGCACGGCCTCGAGCTGCACTTTCCCAGCACGGTCGAATCGGAGGCCGAATCGATCGACGGCAAAGTCTCCCGCGAGGAGCATACGCGCCGCGAAGACTGCCGTGAACTGGCCGTCGTGACGATCGATCCCAGAGACGCCAAAGATCACGACGACGCGCTATCCGTGCGCATGCTGGACAATGGCATCTACGAAGTCGGTGTCCACATCGCGGACGTTTCGCACTTTGTCCAGCCGGGGACGGCGCTCGACCGGGAAGCACAACTCCGCGGGACCTCCGTCTACCTGGTCGATCGTGTCCTGCCCATGTTGCCGGAGCGCCTGTCGGCGGATCTCTGTAGTCTGCGTTCGGGCGTGGACCGCCTGGCCCTCTCCTGCTTTCTCAAGCTCGATGCGGACGCCCGCCTCCGCGGCTACCGCCTGCGCGAAACCGTGGTCCGCTCCGCCGCCGACATGAGTTACGAACAGGTGCAGGACTACTTCGACTCCGGCACACTGACCGAATCTCTGAGTCCGCTTTCGGGACCGCTCGACATACTGGTTGGTCTCTCACGCAAGCTCAATGAGCGGCGGCTCGCCGCGGGCAGCCTCGATTTCGACCTGCCGGAGTCCAAGATCGAACTGGCGGACGACGGTTCTGTGCTGGACATCTACAAACTGGTCCGTCTCTCCTCGCACCGTCTCGTGGAAGAGTTCATGCTCCTGGCCAATCGCACGGTGGCCCGGTATCTGCAGACCGCGGGCATCCCGTCGCTCTACCGCGTGCACGATCGACCCGATCCGGAAAAGCTCGGTCACTTCGCCGAGTTCGTACAGTCGCTCGGCTATCGGTTCCGCGCCGGTCCGGATGTGCGGCCGAAGCAACTGCAGCGGCTCCTCGAGCAGATCAAGGGACGCAAGGAAGAGGGGCTCATCAACGAAATCCTGCTGCGCGCCATGACCAAGGCGGTGTACCAGCCGGACAACATCGGGCACTTCGGACTCGCCTTCGACCGTTACGTTCACTTCACGTCACCCATTCGGCGATATCCCGACCTCACGGTTCACCGCGCCATCAAGAGGCGCCTGCGCAAGCAGGCCGGTGCGGACTGGGTGGCCGAACAGAAGCGTTCGCTCCCCAGCCTGGGACGGCACACATCCGAACGTGAGCGGATCGCCATGGAAGCCGAGCGGGATTCGGTGCGGATCAAGCAGATCTCATTCATGGAGACCCAGCTCGGCGAAGAGCTCCCCGGATTGATCTCGGGGGTGCGGACGTTCGGGCTCTTCGTGCAACTCGATCACATTCTCGTGCAGGGATTGATTCCCATCGGCACGCTCGGGGACGACTACTACCGGGTCGACGAGGAACGATACGTGGCCCGAGGGCGCTCCACCGGCCGTACGTTCCGACTGGGCGATCCGGTGACCGTGCAGGTGGTACGCGTCGATCCCGTCTCCAAGCAGGTCGATTTCAAGCTGATCGCCGGAGGTGAAGCGGGCCACGGCGAGCGAACCGGGCCGCGCAGCAACCGGGAGGGAACTTCGGGCAGCGGCAACCGGCGGGGATCCGTGCGCAGCGGTAAGCGGCGGGGAACCGCGCGCAGCGGCAAGCGGCAGGGAACTTCGAGCAGCGGCAAGCCACAGAAGCGAAAGAGAAAATCCTGAGCATGCAGTCCGTGTGGCTTGTGACGCGACGTCCGGCGGTTGCAGCGTCGCTCCAACTGGATACGACCGACGCCCGCGTCGAGATGATTCCCGGATTACTCGATCTCTTGCGGCGGACCGGGTCTCCGGCACTGATCGCGGTGGATGACGCCGATCACGACCTGGTGCTGGCCGACGCTGCGCTGAAGATCCAGCTCCGTTCTGCCGATTCGCTCCTGGTGGTGCTGCAGGAACAGCCCCGGGGATCGGGATCGCGCGACTATGCGGGCGTGGATGAAGTGGTCGCCCCGGAGAGTGAATGGCGTCCGTCCGTCGTTCGGATGCTGCAGGAGCTGCATGATCTCACCACGCTGGGCTGGACCGGCAAATCGGACGCCCTGCGACAACTGGCCGGCCAGGTGCGCCAGGCCGCCGGCGCCGACATCGCGGTACTGGTGTCCGGCGAGTCGGGCACGGGCAAGGAGCTGGTGGCCCGCGGTTTGCACGCGCTGTCCGGGCGCGCGGCGGGGCCGTTCGTTGCCGTCAACACGGGTGCCATCCCCGAGACCCTGCTTGAAAGCGAGCTCTTTGGACACGAGAAGGGCGCCTTCACCGGTGCTCCGACGCGTCGATCTGGGATTTTCGAATCAGCGCACGGCGGTACGGTCTTCCTCGACGAAATCGGCGACATGCCGCCGGTCACACAGATCAAGCTCCTGCGCGTGCTCGAATCCGGTGCCGTACGGCGCGTCGGCAGTACGGAAGAGCTGCATGTCGACGTGCGTGTTGTGTCGGCCACACACCGAAATCTGCTCAGTCTCGAAGAGAGCGGCGCGTTTCGCAGGGATCTCTACTACAGGCTCTCAGCGATTACACTCCGTGCCGCTCCCCTGCGGGAACGCCGAGGTGACATTCTCCCGCTGTTGTTCAGCTTTTGGAAGGCGGGGAGGACCGGCACCGACACGCCGGGCGAGCTGACGGCTGACGCGGTGCGGCTCCTGTGGAGCTACGCCTGGCCCGGCAACGTCCGCGAGCTCCGCAATTTCGCCGATGCCTCGGCGGTGGCTCTGGGGAGCGGTACGCTGGCGGAGGAACACGTCTTACAGTACGTGCAGCGCGAGAGGGGCGAGGCCTCCAACCTGCCCGTGCCGGCCGGTCCGCACGTCACGGCGGGCGATCAGGAGTTGCTCCTGCGGGCCGTGCTGCATCTCGGGCAGGAGATGCACCAGTTGCGAGAGCTGATCGAACGGCGCCTGCCCGATCCGGCCGCGCAGGAGCCTGCGGCGTGGCGACCACCGACGGCCACCGTGGCCGATGCGGAACGAAGGGCCATCGAGTCTGCGCTCATAGACACCGGCGGAAATCGGCGCGAGGCCGCGCGCAAGCTGGGCATCGGCGAACGGACGCTCTATCGCAAGATCAGGGACTACGGGCTCAAATAGCTCGTGCCCGTACGGACCCGGCGCGTTTCTTTCCGGTTTTCCAGATGCGATCTCCATGGCAAAGATGTTTGGACGCTCCGATTTCGACCACGGCAGGGTGCCGTGCACAGGCGTTCTGCTGGTCAACGTCGGCAGCCCGGACGCGCCCACGGCACAGGCTCTGCGTCGCTACCTGAAGCAGTTCCTGTCGGACCCCCGGGTCATCGAGGACCAGGGGTTGACGTGGAAGCTGGTTCTGAACGGCATCATTCTGCGCACCCGGCCGGCCAGATCCGCCAGGGCCTACCGCACGATCTGGACCGAGGAGGGCTCGCCGCTTTTGGCCGTCACAAGGCGACAGGCGGAAGGCCTCGAAGCACGATTGCGGCAGCGGGCGGGAAGCCCGATCCACGTGGCGTGGGGCATGGGGTACGGGTCGCCGTCGGTGGTGGGGGCCCTCAGGCAACTCGAGGCCGGAGGTTGTGACCGCATACTCGTTTTGCCCATGTATCCACAGTATGCTGCCGCGACGGTCGGTTCCGCCTTTGATGCCGTGACCACGGAACTGCAGCGCTGGCGGTGGGTGCCCCAGACCCGGTTCATCACCCCCTACCACGACGACGCGGCGTACATCGAAGCCCTGGCTGCGAGCATTCGCGACTACCAGGCTGAGCACGGTCGGCCGG
>JAUVRN010000230.1 GCA_030597645.1 Candidatus Zixiibacteriota bacterium | reverse complement strand
CCTGACATTAACCACCCGCTGCACGAAATCGTGCGGCTGGCGGACTATCCCCACGTGGCGGCCCTGGTACCCATACATCGCAGCGACGGGTCGCTGGCTGCCTGGGGCCTGGCGGTGTTTGCACCCTCGGAACAGGCATTCACGGACGTGCAGAATTCCGTCTGGCTGCCGGTCTTCTGGGTGGTGGTCATCGTC
Source organism: Candidatus Zixiibacteriota bacterium (assembly GCA_030597645.1). GTDB lineage: Bacteria > Zixibacteria > MSB-5A5 > JAUVRN01 > JAUVRN01 > JAUVRN01. Next base: position 4,268 of record JAUVRN010000230.1, on the reverse strand, counting down.
CTGGCCACGACGGTACTTCTGTATCCGGTCATCCTGCGCCTGCTCGGGCGCCTGGCTCGATTGTCTCAGGATCTGCAGGACGCCAATCTCGAGACGCTGCAGCTACTGGGCAGTGCCATTGCGCTACGCGACTCCGACACGGATGCGCACAACTATCGCGTAACGATATTCGCAGTGCACCTGGCGGAGGCTGCCGGCGTGGGCCGAGCCAGGATACGGGGACTCATCAAGGGCGCACTGCTCCACGACGTGGGCAAGATCGGCATACCCGACCGTGTACTGCTCAAGCCGGGCAAACTCACGGATGCGGAATACGTGGAGATGAAGAACCACGTACGCTACGGCGTAGACATCGTCTCACGGTCGGCGTGGTTGCAGGATGCCGAGGCGGTAGTGCGCAATCACCATGAGAAGTTAGATGGCACGGGGTACGACGGCGGTGTGACCGGTGGTGACATTCCGCTGGAGGCCCGCATCTTCGCCATCGCCGACGTATTCGACGCCCTGACGTCACGGCGGCCCTACAAAGACCCGATGACGTTTGACGAGGCGTGGTCCATCCTCGAAGAGGGGCGCGCCTCTCACTTCGATGCCGACCTGCTCGATCACTTCCATCGAGTGTCGCCGGATCTTTTCGAGCGCTTCGCCAACCGTGAAGGCGAAGAACCACGGCGGGCTCTGGCACAGCTCGTGGAGCGTTACTTTCCCACCAGCATGGAGGCGGCACTGGCCTGATCGGTGTCCGATCGGGGTCCGAGGGTGTTCCAGCCCCCGAATGAAACAGCCGGCCCGATGGAGCCGGCTGCAAGACCCTGAGCAACAGGTATTGGTCTGAGGCGTCCTACGCGGTCGCGGCGGCCTGCTGAGCCCTTGCGAATCTCGATTTGAGCCGTGCGGCCTTGTTGGGATGGATAATCCCGCGGCGCACCGCGGTATCGACTGCCGACTGGGCGGCGACAGTGACCCCGGAGTCCTCCCGGACGGCCTTGATGACCTTGCGCAGGTCCGTACGGTACCCGCGGTTACGCAATCTCTGTCTGGCGCTCTGGCGCAGTCTCTTCTTGGCTGATTCGTGTTGCGGCATAGGTGCCCAACTCTCCTTTTGTCGAAGCGCTTAGGATAATACCTTGCCGCCCAATGTCAAAGCAAAACGGTGAGTCCCTCGGGCGCTCATCAGGCAAGATCAGCGCCGCCACCGCCACCAGCCGGGTCACAGGACTGGTGCGCGAAACGGTATTTGCCTATCTGCTCGGCTCCGGCACGGTCGCCGACGCCTACTTTGCGGCCACGCGTATCCCCAACATGCTCCGTGACTTATTCGCCGAGGGGGCGCTGGGAGCCGCATTCGTGCCCGTGGTCTCGGAGAAACTGGCCGGGGGCGACCGCCAGGGTGCCTTTGCCCTGGTCAACCGGATGGCCACCGGGCTGTCGCTGGTCGTCGGAGTCATCGTGCTGCTCGGGATCGCGGCGGCGCCCTGGTTGGTGCGCGGGCTCGCGCCCGGCTTCGACGCCGTGCCGGGTAAGACGGAACTCACCGTCCTGCTGGTGCGGTGGACGTTCCCATACCTGTGGCTGATCTCTCTGGCCGCCCTGGTGGCGGGAACCCTCAATGCCCTGAGGCGCTTCGGCGTACCCGCGTCGGCTCCGATATTCTTCAACCTCGGTCACATCGCTACCGCACTGATCTTTTGGCGGGTATTCGATCCGCCCGTGGTTGCCCTGGCGGCCGGTGTCGTGGTAGGGGCCGCGGGACAACTGCTGTTTCAGTTACCGGCGCTGCGCGCAGCCGGTTTCCGGATCCGCCTGGCGCTGCCGTGGGGCGACCCGGATGTGCGCCGGGTGGTGGGCCTGATGGTCCCGGTGGTTCTCGGACTGGGCGCGCTGCAGTTGAACAACCTGACTACGACGATCATCGCCTCGTTCCTACCGGAAGGCAGCCTGTCCTATCTCAACTACGCATTCCGGTTGATGCACTTCCCCCTGGGTGTATTCGCGGTAGCGATCGGCACCGCAGTGCTGCCGCGGGCTTCAGCGGCCGTGGCGCACAACGACCGGGCGGGGCTGCAGGCCATCTATGATGAGGGCCTGGCACTGGCCACATTTCTCGTGATCCCGGCGGCCATCTTCCTGATCCTGTTCCCCGACGTCATCGTCGCGGTGATCTACCAGCGCGGAGCGTTCGGAGCCGCCGACACCGTCAACGTGTCCGCCGCGCTACGCTTCTATGCGCTCGGGCTTTTGGGCTATACGGGTGTACGGGTCTCGGCACCGGTCTTTTACGCGCACAAGGATACGCGCACACCGATGCGCTATGCGCTGACGTCCGTTGTCCTCAACATCGGGCTCAACGTCGCCCTGGCCGTACCGATGGGCTTCGTCGGACTGGCACTGGCCAACGCACTGGCCGGAACCACCAACTTTCTGCTGCTGCACCGTCGGCTGCGCAGCCGCTACGACGTGGGGCCGGGGCGTGCGGTCAGGCGCGACGTGTCCATCCTGGTGCTGGATGGGATCGTGGCAGGTACGCTCACGTGGATCGCCTGGAGTATCTGGAGCATCGATCCCGCGACCGCGGGGTGGGTAGAGCGTATTACCGGGCTCGGCGGGCTGGGGGCGGTATTTCTGGCGCTCTACCTCTGGCGCACCGTGCGCGCAGAGTCCCCACAACGACGCCTGCTGAGGAAACTACTCAAACGTTAGCGGCCCGTTGAATAAGTCATTTCGGCTACGAATCCGGCTCCCGGGCTGCTAGCGCAACAACACCATGCGTCGGGCGACGCGTTCGCTGCCGGTATCCAGCCTGTAGAAGTAGACGCCCGTGGCTACCGGGCGCCCGGCCTGGTCGGTGCCGTCCCACACGCGGCGATGGGACCCCGCGGGTTGCGGCGAATCGACGAGCGTGCGGACACGGCGGCCCAGCACGTCGAATATGTGGAGCTTCACGTACGCCGGTGCCGCGAGCGTGTATTCTATCACCGTCTCCGGATTGAACGGGTTGGGATAGTTCTGCTGCAGGCTGAGCCGGCTCGGCCGGATCACGCCATCATCGCCGACCGCCGCCGACGCCTTGAGAATCGACGTCAGGCGGACGTCGTAGCCCTGGCCGGCGACTTCGTTGTCGTGCCAGATGCCGTAGATGTAGGTGCCGCTGAACGCGACGAACGGGCCGCGCCGGCGCGTGGTGAGGCTGGCGGACGACACCTGTTGGATGCCGGTCGTCGGTGTACCATCCGAATCGAATCGCTGCCAGAGCACGTGCTCGTAGAGTCCGCCGCGCTCTGACCAGATGATCGCCCAGCGCCCCGAGGCCCCGTCGATCGAGACGTCCGGATCCCACGTCACAGCACCGGAGCCGCTGACGAGCACAGGTGGCCCCTGCTCCGCACCGAGCGTATCGTAGACCGCCGTCCACACACCTTCGTTGCCTGCGGTCGGATCGACCCACACCACACGAACCAGCGAGGGATCGAGCGCAGCAATACTCATCGAGAGCGGTGACCCGGTGGCGCCAACCGGTGAGATGTCCGCATTGGAACCGATCCGGTTGCCTGCGGGGTCCCATGCCTGTGCCAGAACGAAAAAACTGTCCGTGGCGACATCGTGGATCGACCAGGCGGTCCAGAACGATCCGGCCGCATGTGCGGACACCACGGGCGCTTCCTCACGATCTACGAAAAACTGCGATTGACTGCCGTCGAACAGCAGGATGTCGCCGGTGACCGCCGTATCGGCCTCGTCAAACATGCGCACGTAAGCCCGCACGATCCCCGAACGGTTGTCCACCCAGATCGCCGCGGCCTGTCCTCCCGGGCTCATGGCTACATCCGTCTCCGCCTGGAAGCCTGCCGTGATGTCCGCCGGTATGGCGAAGGATGCCCTGGTGAAGCCACCGTTCAACATGAAACGCCCCGCCGCGTGTGTGGCCGGACCGGTCCAGTCACCACGCTCGTCCGTCCAGGTGATCAGCGCCCGACCGCTGGTATCCGCAGCCGCATGCACGTCCGACTGTCTTTCCAGCGTGCCGTCGTCGTTGACGATCCGCCGCAGTGATATGGCTCCTGATTCTTCCACGTCGACCAGCGAAATATCGCCGTCGTCGAGCTGCTGGTCCGTGAAACAGACAGACATGCCGCCCGCCGCGCGGGCGAATGCCGCCGGCGACCGCTGATGTCCGCCCGGGCCTTCCATGCTGAGCAGCTCGTCGGCGGACGCGTTGTCCCCGCCGGAGCGGAGACGACCGCGCCCGTCCCATTCACCGCTTTCGGCAT
>JAUVRN010000404.1 GCA_030597645.1 Candidatus Zixiibacteriota bacterium | reverse complement strand
AGCGGGCACGTGAGGTCAACCAGCGGGGTGCCCTCTTCCCGTGGCGAACGATCAACGGCGAGGAGGCGTCGGCCTACTATGCGGCCGGTACGGCACAATACCACATCAACGCAGACATCATGTACGCACTCAAGAAGTACGTGGATGTCACGGGTGACCGGGAGTTTCTTCTGGAGCAGGGTGCGGAGATGCTCATAGAAACGGCTCGGCTCTGGTGCGATCTCGGTTTCTACTCCAACGATGGTGACGGTCACTTCAAGATCAACGGGGTCACCGGCCCCGACGAGTACAATACGGTCGTCAACAACAATGCCTACACCAACTTCATGGCGCGCGCCAATCTGACCTATGCCGCAGAGACGCTGGAGATGATCCGCACGGAAGAGCCGGATCATTACCAGGTACTGGTGGACCGCACCGGCCTCGATCCGGGCGAGGTGGCCCAGTGGCAAAAAGCGGCGGATCGGATGTATATCCCCTACGACAAGAAGACCGGCATTCATCTCCAGGACGACAGTTTCCTCGATCGCAAGATGTGGGACTTCCACAACACGCCTGCCGACAAGTACCCCCTGCTGTTGAACTATCACCCTCTCGTCATCTACCGTCACCAGGTGATCAAGCAGGCCGATGTGGTGCTGGCCATGGTTCTGCTGGGCAACGAATTTTCGCAGGAGCAGAAGGAGCGGAATTTTGGCTATTACGATCCGCTGACGACGGGCGATTCGTCTCTGTCGGCGTGCATTCAGGGTATCGCGGCATTCGATGTGGGTCGGCTCGAGGAAGCGCGCGTGTACACGATCTATGCGGCGCTAATGGACCTGGCGGACTTTGGCGGCAACGTGCACGACGGTGTACATGTGGCTTCCATGGGGGGCACCTGGATGACCCTGGTCTACGGCCTGGCTGGACTGCGTGACTACGACGGCGAGCTGACGTTCAAACCACATCGGCCGCGGTTGATGCAGATGGTTCGCATCCCCCTTACCGTGCGGGGCCAACGACTGCTGATGACCATCGATTGTGAACACGGCGAGGAGGTGTACCTCTTGCGCGAGGGCGACGGTCTGACCATTCGCCATTTCGACGAAGCGCTTGAACTTTCGGTCGGACAGCCCGTGTCCAGGCCGTTTCAGGATCAGGAACCCATACCCTAGGAGCTTTTTCATGTCTTCCGCTCTAACGCCTGACCAACTGCGCCTGATAGACGCCCACTGGCGCGCGGCCAATTACCTGTCCGTGGGACAGATCTACCTGCTGGACAATCCACTGTTGCAGGAGCCCCTGCGTCTCGATCACATCAAGCCGAGGCTGTTGGGTCACTGGGGCACCACACCGGGTCTGAATTTCATCTATACTCACCTCAATCGAATGATCAAGCAGCTCGATCTCGACATGATCTTCATTGCGGGACCCGGTCACGGCGGCCCGGCACTCGTGGCGCAGACGTATCTCGAGGGAACCTACACCGATTTCTATCCTCAGATTACGCGAGACGCGGCGGGGATGAAGAGACTGTTCAAGCAGTTTTCCTTTCCCGGCGGCATACCGAGTCACGTGGCGCCCGAGACTCCGGGGTCCATTCACGAAGGCGGTGAACTGGGCTATGCCGTCTCCCATGCCTTCGGTGCGGCATTCGACAATCCCGAGCTGATCGTGGCCTGTGTCGTGGGCGACGGCGAGGCGGAGACCGGACCGCTGGCCGCGGCCTGGCATTCGAACAAGTTCCTCAATCCGGCGCACGATGGAGCCGTGCTGTCCATCCTTCATCTCAACGGCTACAAGATCGCCAATCCGACGATCTTCGACCGCATGCCGCGGGAGGAACTGCTGAATCTGTTCCGTGGCTACGGGTACCGGCCCTACGTCGTCGAAGGCTCCGAGCCGGATGTCATGCACACGGCCATGGCGGAGACGCTGGATACGTGCATCGCGGAGATTCACGCCATTCAGAAGACCGCTCGTGCGGGGCAAAGCGCCGGGCGGCCGACCTGGCCTATGATCATCATGCGCACGCCCAAGGGCTGGACCGGTCCGAAACAGGTGGACGGCAAGAAGACGGAGGATTTCTGGCGTTCACACCAGGTGCCGCTCTCGGGGCTCGCCGACCACCCCGAGCACGTGAAGCAGCTGGAGCACTGGCTCAAGAGCTATCGGCCGGAGGAGCTGTTCGACGGCGCGGGACAGCTCGTGCCCGAACTCGCCGGGCTGGCTCCCGAGGGCGAGCGCCGCATGGGCGCCAATCCGCACGCCAACGGCGGCTTGTTGCTCAAAGATCTCAAGCTGCCCGACTTTCGCGAGCATGCCGTAGCCGTGCCGCAGCCGGGGCAGACCCGGGCCGAGGCGACCCGAGTGCTGGGAGGGTTCCTGCGCGACGTGATGAAACTCAACGCGAAGCAGCGTAATTTTCGTGTGGTCGGACCGGATGAAACAGCATCCAATCGACTCGGCGACCTCTTCGAGGTGACCGATCGTGCCTGGATGGAAGAAACCATTCCCGAGGACGACCACCTGTCACCGGATGGACGTGTACTGGAGATCCTCAGCGAGCACACGTGCCAGGGCGGGCTGGAAGGGTATCTGTTGACCGGCCGACACGGCTTGTTCTCGTGCTACGAGGCATTCATCCATCTGATCGACTCCATGTTCAACCAGCACGCCAAGTGGTTGAAGGTGACCAGCAGTGAGATCCCCTGGCGTCGACCCATCGCATCACTGAACTACCTGCTTACGTCGCACGTGTGGCGACAGGATCACAACGGGTTCTCGCACCAGGATCCCGGCTTTATCGATCACGTGGTCAACAAGAAGGCCGACATCATTCGCATCTACTTTCCGCCCGACGCCAATACACTGCTCTCCGTCGGCAATCACTGCCTGAAGAGCCGCAACTATGTCAACGTGATCGTCGCGGGCAAACAGCTCCAGCCCCAATGGCTCGACATGGACGCGGCCATCAAGCACTGCACAGCCGGTATCGGT
>JAUVRN010000082.1 GCA_030597645.1 Candidatus Zixiibacteriota bacterium | reverse complement strand
GATGCGTCGCCCCTTTTCATATGGGCCGGGATACCCCTCCGACGCCAGCACCACACATGCGGCGGCACCGTCACGCCAGCGCACGTCGGCCAGCTCGAGCTCCCCTTCGATGATCGAGAGAAAGATCTCGACCAAATCGCCTTCCAGCAGCGGCAGTACCACCTGTGTTTCGGGATCGCCGAATCGGCAGTTGAATTCGATCACCTTGGGTCCCTGACGCGTGATCATCAGGCCCGCATACAGGATACCCTTGAAGGAGCGTCCCTCCTGGGACAGTCCGGCCACGGTCTGCTCGAGAATCTCCTCGGTGATCTGCTGCATCAGGCGACTGTCGACAAAACGCGTTGGAGCGTACGCGCCCATGCCCCCGGTGTTCGGGCCCTCGCCGCCGTCGAATATGGCCTTGTGGTCCTGGGACGATACCATGGGCACGACCCGTTTCCCGTCCGTAAAGGCCATCACGGTGACCTCTTCGCCCTCGAGGTACTTTTCGATGACCACACGCGAGCCGGCCTGGCCAAACTCCTGCGCCACCATCATGCGGTCGATGGTCTGCATGGCTTCATCTTTGGCCTCGCAAATGACCGCACCCTTGCCGGCCGCCAGACCGTCCGCCTTGATGACCAGCGGGTACGCGGCCGAGCGCAGAAACGTCCGGGCCCGGTTGGGATCTTCAAACACCATAAAACTGGCGGTGGGAATGTGGTGCGCCTGCATGAATCGCTTGGCAAACGCTTTGCTCGCTTCGATCTCACTGGCCGCCTGAGTCGGCCCGAAAATGCGCAGGCGGCGCTTTTGGAACGCGTCGACGATGCCCAGGGTGAGCGGCAGCTCCGGTCCCACGACCGTGAGGTCGATTTTCTGGCGCAGCGCAAACTCGGCCAGGTCCTTCACGCGATCGGGCGCGATGTTGACCAGCTCGGCCTTTCGAAACATGCCGGCATTGCCGGGCGCGGCGTATATCTTCCGGACGACTGCGGATTGGGCCAGTTTCCACACGAGCGCATGCTCGCGACCACCGCCGCCCACAACGAGTACTTTCATTGGCTCTCAGCGCTGTCTGGATCCAGCTAAACAGCCTCAACTTATGCCAAAGCACCCACGTCAGCGCAAGGGGGAAAAGGACTCAGAATGCCGCCCGGAAACGCCTCAGTCCCTGGTTTCCATCGCGGCGAAGGCGTTCCACGGCACAGATCGCGGCGGCGTCCGCGCAGCAGCGTGACAGATCGTCATTCAGGAGTACGTAGTTGTATGGGGTCGCATCGCGGACCTGCTCCCGTGCGATGTCGAGCCGGCGGGAGAGGTCCGTCTCAGGATGACGCGCCAGGATTCGCGCCCGCAGCGTATCGGGATCCGGCACGATCAGGAAGATCCCCACGGTCGGTCCACTTCGGGCCTCGCACATTCGGCGATATCCGTTGGGATCCAACTCGATAATGAGATCGTCGTCGCCAGGGTCGGCGACCGCAGCACGGGGCGAACCATAGCGGTGAGAACCGTACACGGCTTCGGATTCGAAGAGCACACCGTCAGCCAGGAGGCGGTCGAATTGCTCGGTAGTGACGAAGTGATACGGTTTCCCCTCCGCCTCACCGGGTCGCTTTTTCCGCGTCGTGTAGGTCGTCACACGGGACAGTCTCCCCACGGCTTCGAGAAGGCATCCGATGACCGATTCCTTGCCGGAACCACTCGGACCACTGATCACGAAGAGTATGCGCTGGTCGGCAGGCCGCATAGTTACGGAGCTGGAGGGTCGGTGGCCCGGCGTCTGAATCGCGAAGGACGCACGGGCTCCTCAGAAAATCGGTTTCTCAACGTATTCACCCCACTCTTCGCGCAGTACGTCGCACATTTCTTGCAGGGTGCCGTAGGCCCGTGCGCATTCGACGAAGTGTGGCATGGTATTATCCGTGCCCCGGGCAGCCTGGCGAAGCCCTTCGAGACACCTCTGCACCTCCCGGTCATCCCGGGACTGTTTGACGCTCGTCAGGTTCCTGATCTGTTCGGTCTGCACTCGCGGCTCGATCTTGAGCAGGGGAATCTCGATCTCCTCGTCTGCCAACCGGAAGTCGTTGACGGCCACGATCGTCCTTTCGAGCTGCTCGATCTCGTTCTGGTACACGCTGGCCGCCCGTGCGATCTCGTGCTGCAGGTACCCGTTCTCGATGCACTTCAGGACACCGCCGCGGCCCGAGATCTCGGCAAAGTACGCTTCGGCACCCTCCTCCATGCGATCCGTAAGGGCTTCTACGAAGTAGGAACCGGCCAGAGGGTCGACCGTGTTGACGACGCCGGTCTCATACGCCAGCACCTGTTGTGTCCGGAGCGCGATCCGGGCCGCCTTGTCCGAAGGCAAAGCGAGCGTTTCGTCCATGCTGTTGGTGTGAAGGCTCTGCGTACCGCCGAGGACGGCGGACATCGCTTCGTAGGCCGTGCGCACGATGTTGAGCTCCGGCTGCTGGGCCGTGAGTGAACACCCCGCCGTCTGGGTGTGGAACCGCATCAGCAATGAGCGCTCCGTCTTGGCGCCGAACCGTTCTTTCATGTGTCGCGCCCAAATCCTCCGCGCCGCCCTGTACTTGGCGATCTCCTCGAAGAAGTCCATGTGCGCATTGAAGAAAAACGAGAGCCGGGGTGCGAACTGATCCACATCGAGACCTCGCTCACGGGCCGCCTCTACATACGCGAAACCATCTGCCAGTGTGAAGGCCAGTTCCTGGATCGCCGTGGACCCCGCCTCGCGGATGTGATAGCCTGAGATCGAAATGGTGTTCCACTGCGGCAGGTTCGTGGTGCAATAGTCGATGAGATCTACGATCAGGCGCATCGACTCCGCCGGCGGGTAGATGAATTCCTTCTGGGCGATGTACTCCTTGAGTATGTCGTTCTGCAACGTGCCCCGGAGACGCTCCGCAGCGACGCCTTGTCTTTCCGCGACCGCGATGTACATGGCCAGCAGCATCGAAGCCGGCGAATTGATGGTCATCGATGTCGATACCGCCCCCAGATCGATGCCCTCGAACAAGATCTCCATGTCGCCGAGGGAGTCGACGGCCACACCGCACACACCCACCTCACCATCGGCATGGTGATCGTCGGAATCGTAGCCCATCAGCGTAGGTAGATCGAAGGCCACGGAAAGACCCGACTGACCGTGTTCCAGCAGATAGTGATAGCGCCGATTCGTCTCTTCGGGCGTAGCCATACCGGAGAACTGCCGCATCGTCCACAGGCGTTTGCGATACATCTGTTCGTGTACCCCGCGTGTGTAGGGGTACACGCCCGGCTGTCCCACGCGCTCCGCGAAATGGCCCGCCGGCACATCGGAGGGCTCGTAGAGCGGTCGAACGGGCTCCGACGACACGGTGACAAACGTGCGCGGTGGAGTGGCATCGCGCGCTAGCCTGCGCGTCTTCCGGGGTTGTTCGGTCGTTACCAGAGGTGTCTTTTCAGTCATCTGTGCCTACTCCCGTGTCGTACCGACGTCGGACTCCGCGCGCAATCGCTGCCAGATCATGTCGGCGCCGCGGTGCGGATCGAGATCACCGTGGGCCATGCGCTCGGTAAGGTCGTCAATCCACGCATCGAGTCGAACGTGCCCGGAAAGATAGCGGTGCAGACGTTCCTTCAAAAGGTTTTCAAGCTCGACCCGTGCCTGCCGTCGCCGGGCGGTGTGCAGTCTGCCGGTATCCACGAGATGTTCACGACAGCGCACGATCTCCTGCTCCAGGGTGTCGATGCCGCGACGGCGTGTGGCTTCGGTGGTCAGGACCGGCGGGCGCCAGTCGTCGGTCTCCGTGCGATGGGCGACCACGAGCGACAGTTCGGTGGCGAGTTGGTCGGCGCCAGGGCGGTCGGCCTTGTTGACCACGAATACATGCGCGATCTCGATGAGGCCGGCCTTGAGGGCCTGAACGCCATCCCCCGATTCCGGTACGAAGACCACGACCACGGCGTCGCAGATGTGCATGACTTCGATCTCGATCTGCCCCACGCCGACCGTTTCGATCAGCAGCCAGTCGAATCCGTAGGCGTCGAGGACAGAACAGATGTCACGCGTGGCCGCCGCGATACCGCCCGTCGATCCGCGCGTCGCCATGCTTCGGACGTAGACCTCGGGACGTTCCGCGAGGTCGCCCATGCGAACCCGGTCGCCGAGGAGGGCGCCGCCCGTAAAGGGTGACGTCGGATCTACCGCCACGATACCGACCCGGTCACCGCGATCCGCCCACTGTGCCGCCAGTGCATCCACCAGCGTGCTCTTGCCGGCTCCGGGTGGGCCGGTAATGCCGATTCGAAATGCGCGTCCGACCCTGGCGTGAAGGCCGGTCAGCAACTCCCGGTACCCGTCGGCCCGATTCTCGACCAGGGATATCGCGCGTGCGAGTGCACGCCGGTCCCCGGCGAGGACGCCGGCCGATAGGGTTGCGGGTGTGGCCGGAACGACTGCGCTAGCCATCGAAGTATATGCCGCTTTCGTACACGTGGACATCGCGGATGCGCAGCTGGATGCGTCGCTGCCCCTGCCACACGTTGTGTTCCGGCACGTATGCCAGATCGAAGGCGGTGTTGGGCTGATTGATGCTCGTCACCAAATCGCCGAGTCCGAAACCGATACTGTCGATCACGGTCTGCCCCTGCCGCACCCGCATGCGCAGGTGGTTGCGCGAGTGGCCGACACATTGCGCGGAGCCGGCCGTCTTCAGACCGCGGCTGATAAACACCGGGCGCGTATTCTGCGGACCGAACGGGGCGAGGCGCTCCAGGTGCTCGAGAAGCTCTTCATCGACCGTGTTCAGCGGTATCACGGCATCCACATCGAGCTTGCGGACCAGGTCATCCGGCGTGAGCATTTCACGTGCGACGGCCTTGATGCGATCTCGAAAGGCCGGAATCTCCTCCCGCGAGATGGAGAGGCCGGCCGCATACTTGTGGCCTCCGAATTGCAGGAGGTGGTCGCGGCATCCACGCAGCGCCTCGGTCAGGTGAAACGCCGGAATACTACGTGCCGAACCCTTGCCCTCATTGTCCTCCACGGAGATCAGGACCGCGGGCAGGTGGTACAGTTCGACCAGGCGCGACGCGACGATACCGATGACGCCCGGGTGCCAGCTATCCGAGTCGAGCACGATGATGCGATCCGAATCCAGGTTCACTTCGGCTTCGACTTTTTCCAGGGCTTCACGCATGGTCTGCTCGTCAAATGCCTTGCGCCGCCGATTCTCGCCGTCGAGCTCCTGGGCAATGCGCCGTGCCTGCGCTTCATCACGAGTCGTCAGCAGCCGAACGGCGCGCTGGGAGTCTCCCAGGCGACCCGCGGCATTCAGGCGCGGGGCCAGCCCGAAAATGACCTGTCCTGGCGTAATATCGCGGTCTACCTCCATGAGGCCGGCAATGTGCGAGAGCGATTGCAGGCCCGGCTTGCGCGTGAGCCCGATCTGCTTCATGCCGAAGTACGCAAAGATACGGTTCTCTCCGACCAGGGGTACGATGTCCGCGGCCGTTCCCAGCGCGACCAGGTCCAGGTGCTCTTCCAGCGCACCGGACGGCTGTTCGATTCGCGCGTACAGCGCCTGCGCCAGTTTGTAGGCTACGCCTACGCCGGCGAGTTCGGTGCCCGGGTAATCATCGGCGACCTGCTTTGGATTGAGAATGGCCACGGCATCCGGCAGTGACTCGCCCGGTTCGTGGTGATCCGTGACGATGAAGTCGATGCCGTGCTTCCGGGCGAATTCGACTTCCGAAACGGCGGTTATGCCGCAGTCCACAGAGATCATCAGCGTGACACCTCGGCGTTTCGCCTCGAGGATGCCATCTTCATTGACACCGTACCCCGCCTCCAGCCGGTTTGGAATGTAGTAGGACACCTGTCCCCCGAGCTGACTGATGACCAGGTAGAGCACGGACACCGAGGTGATCCCGTCGACGTCGTAATCGCCGTAGATCATCATCTTCTCGCGCCGGCGCAACGCGACCAGGACGCGCTCGGTCGCCACGTCCATGCCGCGCATGCGAAACGGATCGTACAGATGATCGAGGCTGGGATTCAGAAACTGCGCGATCTGCTCGGCGTCGCGGAGTCCGCGATTGGCCAGAAGCCGCAGGGCGAGCGGGGGCAGATCGAGCTTGGTCTGTAAGTCGCGCAGGGTAGCCGGATCCAAATCCGGAGCCACCCGCCATTCCCATACACGCCGCATGATGCACGTCCTCTGAGTGCCGGCGGCTGCGGCTACGACACAACGGCGCAGGTCGAGAAGAACCCTAAGCCGGATTCTGTTTTCCGCACAGAAACCTGTGCGAAACGACGGTCATCCATCTGGGCGTAGCGTTACCGTTACGCTCATGCGGCCTACCCGGGCCGTCGGGGCGGGCCGCCCCGGAACCCTGCTTGGCCTTGCTCCCGGTGGGGTTTGCAGAGCCGGCTCCGTCTCCGGAGCCGCTGGTAGTCTCTTACACTACCGTTTCACCCTTACCTCGCGCATGGCGCGGGGCGGTCGGCTCTCTGTGGCACTTTCCGTCGATGTGAATCGCCCGCGATTTCCGCGGCACCGTGCCCTCTGGAGTCCGGACTTTCCTCATCTCCGCACACATGCGCGTGCGGGGACGCGACCGTCCATTCCTCCCGACCGTCGCCGTCTGTCGTATCTGCATTCGCCAATCTACTGTTTTGTGTACCCGCCTAGCGAGACACCCGGTAATTGGGCGCCTCTTTGGTAATGGTCACCCCGTGCGGGTGGCTTTCCGCCACGCCGGCGCCCGTAATCCGCACAAACTGCGCGCGCTCGCGCAGCACCGAGAGGCTGGCGGCACCGCACAGGCCCATTCCGGCTTTGACACCGCCTACCAACTGAAACACCGAGTCGGCCAGGGGACCCCGGTAGGGGACGCGGCCTTCGATCCCTTCCGGCACGAGCTTGTCGTGGTCCGCGTCCTCCTGAAAATACCGCTCGCGGCTCCCCATCCGCATGGCGCCCGAGGATCCCATGCCTCGGTACGACTTGAATGTACGTCCCTCGTAGAGAATCGTCTCGCCCGGCGACTCTTCCGTCCCGGCGAACAAGCTGCCGATCATCACGGTCGAGGCTCCGGCTGCGAGACATTTGGTCACGTCACCTGAATAGCGAATGCCGCCGTCGGCGATGATCGGGGTACCTGTGCGAGAGGCGACCTCACAACAGTCGAACAGGGCGCTGACCTGTGGTACGCCGGCTCCCGTGACGACGCGCGTGGTACAGATGGATCCCGGGCCGATGCCAACCTTGATGGCATCTACGCCCGCGTCGACGAGTCGTTCGACGCCGTCACCGGTCGCGACGTTACCTGCCACCAGATCGACATCGGGAAACCGCGCCTTGAGCCTCTGCGCAGTACGCACTACGCCACGGCTGTTTCCATGCGACGAGTCGAGCACCAGCAGATCAACACCGGCGT
>JAUVRN010000053.1 GCA_030597645.1 Candidatus Zixiibacteriota bacterium | reverse complement strand
GTCACACCGAGGGCCGGTTCCCCACGGACCAGGGCTTCGACGAATGGTACGGCATCCCCAACTCGAGCGACGAGACGCCCTGGGAAGTGCTCGACGGCTACGCGGAGAGCGGCGTCGAGGGCACCTACATCTACGAGGGCAAGAAGGGCTCCACGCCGAAACAGGTGAAGTCCTACAATCTCAAGGAGCGCGCGCTGATCGACCTTGAGCTGACGAAACGGTCGATCGACTACATGAAACGTCAGGTGAAGGCCAAGAAGCCGTTCTTCCTGTACGTCCCGTACACGATGACTCACTATCCGTCCATACCGCATCCGGATTTTGCCGGGAAGACGGGCAACGGTCGCTGGGCGGACGTGCTGGCGCAGGTCGATGCGTACAACGGCATGTTGCTCGACGCGGTCGACGAACTGGGAATCCGGGATAACACCCTCTTCATCTTCACCGCGGACAACGGGCCGGAAGCGTTAGCTGAAGGATCGAACACCCCGTCGATCGAGTACTTCATTCCCGGTGCAGCGGGCCCCTGGCGGGGGTCGCTGTTCACGGGCTTCGAGGGGAGCCTGCGGGTGCCCTTTGCCGCGCGCTGGCCGGGCAAGATACCCGCCGGCACGGCGAGCGACGAGATCGTGCACGAGATGGATCTGTTTCCGACCTTCGCCAAAATCGCCGGCGGCAAGGTGCCGGACGATCGCGTCATCGACGGGGTTGACCAGACCGATTTCCTGCAGGGCAAGCAGGAGAAATCCAATCGCGAGGGGCTGATCGTCTACATGGGCAACGACGTCTGGGGCGTCAAGTGGCGCAACTGGAAGGTGAACCTGAAGGAGCAGCAAAACATCCTCAGCCCGACCCTCGACTACGGAATGCCGCGTATCTACAACCTCTACAAGGACCCGGGCGAGACGCAGAACGTGATCTTCCCGGAGACCTGGGTTCCAAAGGCCGCCCTCGGGCAGCTGGGCGCCCACGTGGTCTCGCTGAGGCAGGAGCCGCCGATCAAGCCGGGGCAGAAGGATCCGTACGAACCGCCTACGCAATAGAACCGGATTGTGTAAAGGGACGCACCCTTGATCGGCGAGCTACGCACCTGTAGCTCGTCGGTCGGGTACGTGCACTGAGCCATGAAGCCGCTCATCTGAGCGCCACCGGTTCACTTCGTTCCGCCCGGGCTCGTGCCCTTCGGGCTGAACACGATTTTTCGCGGTCGCACAGCCGAAGGTGGCGATGAGATCGTCGCGCCGGCGAACCGCATCGAGAATCCGGCGGCGCTCCTTTGAGCAAGATGAAGTTGAAACCTGGTTGATTCCGAGAAGGTCCAATGATGATTCGCGCGTTACGCTTGTGTGTGTATCCCGTTGTCCTGGCCCTGGTGGCCTGGATGGGGAATGTACCTGCCGTAGCCCAATCCAGCGACGTGGAAATCGGCGCGGAGGTAGCCAAGCAGGTCGCCGAGGAAATCGGCCTGTACGAGGCCCCGGCTCCCACGGAGTACATTCAGGCCATCGGTGCGCGACAGGTGCGCAACCTCGAAGACAACCCATACACCTTTGAGTTTCACATCGTCGACCAGTCCGAGCCCAACGCCTTTGCGGTGCCCGGAGGCTGGGTCTACATATCACGTGGTCTGTTGGTGCTCGCCAACAACGAAGATGAACTCGCCGGGGTTATCGGTCACGAAATCACACACGTCACCGAGCGTCACTCGGCACAACGACAGAAACGCGGTGTCCTGAGCGGCATTCTGCAGATACCGGGCAGCATCGTGGGTGCCGTGGTGAACGACGATCTCGGAGCACTGATTAACGCCCCGATCAACGCGGTCGGCCAGATCTCGCTGGCGAGCTATTCGCGAGGCCAGGAGAAGGAAGCGGATCGCCTGGGTATGCGACTGGCCGCACGCAGCGGCTACGAGCCGACGGCGCTGGCGAACATCCTTGCGAGCCTGGAGCAGGACGGCGAGATGCGCTCCGGAGAGAGTCGCACGTCCAGCTTCTCCGACTCCCACCCGACCACGCCGGACCGCGTAAGCGACATCCACAAGGAGGCCGAGAAGATCCAGCGGATTGCGCAGGCACCCATCGCCGCCGATCAGCGGGCCTTCCTCGACAAACTGGACGGGCTCTGGTACGACGTCAACCCGGCTCAGGGGATCTTCAAGGGCGATCGGTTCTATCATCCCGATATGGGCTTTACCGTGACCTTTCCGGCAGGATGGAATACGCTCAATACGCCGGGTTACGTGGCCGCTTATACGGACGAACAGAAAGCCATCGCGCTGCTTGGGGTCGCCGGCAATGAAGAGCCTTCCGTGTATGCAAAGCAATTCGTAGAGCGGCTGCGCGAGGAGCACAAGGCCAGCCCACTGCAGGATCGGGCTGTCGACAGCGGCGCCTGGTCGGGACACTACGTGACGCTGGAAGAGAGCGCCAAGCGAGGCGGGGAGCCTTCGTACCTCCATTATCTGTGGGCGCGCATGCAGGGGACCACCTACCAGCTCGTGGCCGCCGGCGCCAATCGGTATCGCAGTGCGCTGCGCGCAACGGCCCTCAGCCTGCGTCCGCTGAAGGAGTCAGACTGGGACGCGATTGCCGGCCTGCGCGTCCGCGTGGTCGAGGCGCGACAGGATGAGAATCTGGCGCAGCTTGGCGAACGGACCGGCAATCACTGGTTGCCGGCGTACACGGCGCTGATCAACGACCTGCCCGAACATCAGACCCTGGAAGCGGGAACGCTGGTCAAGATCGCGCGACAAGAGAAATACCGGCCCGGGAAGTGACACGGCGGGGCGACCGCATACTGCCAATGAATGCGCAGGCAGTTCACTTCGTCTGCAGAAACCGCGATTCACTCAACCACTTGTGATCCGGGTAGTACACCCAGAGCACGGACCCTTCCTTAATCGTGTCGATCAGACTTGTCGAGATCTCCGGCCGCAGCACCGGGCAGCCCCAGCTGCGACCGATAAGTTGATTCTCCGCGCGCTCTGCCGTGACGTAGTGGGCACCGTGGATCACGATATAACGCTGCCGGGCGTTATCGTTGTACCCCGGCTCCAGGCCGTCGAGCTTGAGTGAGTATCCGTGCTTGCCTTGGTACGTCTCGGCCGTGATGAACAGTCCGAGACTGGACTTGCGGGTGCCATCATCGTTGGAAAGGCTCAGGGCGTGCGTCATGGTGCCGCCTGATCCGCGTGGCGCGCCCATACCGTGTGCAACCCACTCTTCGTGCAGTACCCGTCCCGAGTCCATGTGGATCACCCAGAGACGCTTTTCGTATGAGGGCAGCTCATAGTCAATGATTGTCAGTGTCGCACGCGTCACGATGCTGGAATCCTGAGCATACCCGTAGGCCCGAAGCGCCAGGTCGAGGACGTTAGGTCGGAGACCTGTCGTCTGCTCGATAATGGTTCCCGGGTCGACGCTTACGCTGTCCGCCCTCGGTGCCCCTGTTCCGGATAGCACCAGAATAAGTATCCCCAGCACACGTCGGCCCAGGCTAGACGCGCCGTTTTCTTGTTCGGATCGGTTACGCAAATCAGCCTTCCACGGTCTCACGAGCACCTGCCGGGGGATCGACGCGAAACGGCTCGTTGAGACCCTCAATGATCGGTGCGTCGCGGCCGTACAGGTCCCGGCGAAAACTCACGGTGCCGTCGGTATCGACCTGAGCCGTCCAATAGAGCAGCATCACGGTCAGACGCTCTTGGAGGTTAACCCTGGTCGTCTTGCGCGAGGCAATCACGCTGTCCACCCTGGCACGGTCCCAGCCCTGATCTTCGAGCAAAAGCACGGCCAGATGCAGCGGATTCTCTGTGCGGATGCAACCGTGACTGAACGCCCGCTCGGTACGAGAGAAGTGGCTCTTGCTCGGCGTGTCGTGCAGGTAGACCATGTACTTGTTGGGGAAGATAAACTTGACCTGGCCCAGTGCATTGCGTGGCCCGGGTTCCTGACGAATGTAGTAGGGAAAACTCTTATCGCTCGCGGACCAGTCGATGGTGGCGGGATCTACGATCGTGCCGTCGCCGTGCACGACACTCATGTTGTTGCGGCCCAGATAGTCCGGGTCCCTGCGTATCGCAGGCAGGATCTCCTTGCGCTGGATGCCGGGAGGAACCGTCCACGTAGGATTGAGTACCAGGTATTTGATTTCACTGCGGAACACCGGCGTCGCATGGTAGGTCTTTCCAACCTGCACCGGTGTGCGCCAGATCTCTTCGCCATCTTTGACCAGATGCAACTTGTATCCTGCGATGTCGACGATGATGAAATCGTCCACGTTTTTGCGGAACACCCAGCGTACCCGCTCGAGGTTGGCGCGGATCTGGTCGATCCTTGCCTCGACAGGTACGTTGAGTTCCTCCAGACAGCGCGGGCCGACGATTCCATCGGCAGAGATCCCGTGTCGGGCCTGAAAACCTATGACTGCTGACTCGAGTGTCTCATCGAAGCGTTCGGGCTCTGTGGCCGCCGAGCGATCCAGATCACCTGTGGCCACGAGCCGCTCGCGCAGGGCGACTACGCGCGGACCGACAGATCCCAGCTTCAGGGCTTCGCCCTCCGGCACCTGTGGCCAGCCCCCGAGATCCGACAGCTTGCGGTAGTCCACGAGCGCATCGCACAGCTGCCTGTAGACCTCCATCTGGGGAGCCATGGCTTCGATGGAGTCCGCAATCTGCTTGCTGCTGAGTGCTACGTCGTACACTTCAATTACATTCGGCCATTCGAGCGACCGGTCGAAGTTCCAGGCCGGGTCGAGATTGGACGGGTCGAGCTTGCCGTACCGGAGCGTGACGGTGAGCCGCGCCACGGCGTCGGTGCAGAGGATCTCCGTATCGGCCCGATACTCGGGCGTCTCCGCCTGACCGCTCGTCTTCAGCCGCGAACCTAGCTGGACGACGTGGAAGTCCTCTGGATTGAGTCCGTGCTCAATCGATCGCTGTACCTGCTCGTACAGTTGACGAACCGTCTCGGGGTCGTCCCAGATCGGTTTGTACGCCCGCCGTTCGTAGAGCTTGGTCATCCCGGGCATGACCGCGATGGGCGCCCCGTCAACCTGGGGATTCTCAGTCGAATTCAAGGCCTCGATGCTTTGGCGCAGTACATCTCGGTCGTCCGACCGGGCGGGCTGGGCCGTAGAGGTCACGAAGATCGCAAGCAGGGCTAGGAGAAGCCGGCGCGATCCATATGGGAGGTTCAACATGTTCGTACCTCATTCATCTCAATGTGTGGACGCTCTATTGAGTATCCGGCCAATGCCCGTCAAGGGCTATTCCACCTTAGTGGTAATTGGGGAACCCTGGCGGGGTTGGTGGGCGAATGGGCGCCAGCGGTGCGGCTGGGGGCTCTGGCGCCCGCCCGGGGCGATACAGGCCTCATCTGATCCCCGGGATCCGACGAAGAGCAATGAGACGGATTGTTCGACACGCCGGTAGCGGCGCGAGCCGCACCGGGCTGGTGTCTTCAACCACTCCCGTATACCA
Organism: Candidatus Zixiibacteriota bacterium; assembly: GCA_030597645.1. Classification (GTDB taxonomy): domain Bacteria; phylum Zixibacteria; class MSB-5A5; order JAUVRN01; family JAUVRN01; genus JAUVRN01. The sequence continues at coordinate 3,573 of JAUVRN010000053.1, read as the reverse complement.
CCAAAGTGGGATAGACCCATCGTGCCATATCGAGCAGATTTGCAGCATTGGGTTCCCTGGTCTATGTAAGCAAGGCCACCGCGGAAGGAGCGCCACATGGCTCGAATCATAGTCTTGGGTAGCAACTTCCTGCGTGCCCACCGCACGCGAAGGTGTAGATTCCATAGCCACAGCCAATCCTAAGGGGGAGCGACGACCACGATGCGACTCACCACCGGGTTGACGACGATTCTACTGCTCGCGCTGGCGTGCAGCATGGGATCCGCGACGATTGGTTGGGCCGGGACAGGGTCGGAACACGCCGAGCCGTTTCCCCGCCCGCTCGAGAGCTACGACGATACCGGCGGCCTCTGGGAAGTGCTCAAGGACCGGGTCGGCGCCGAGCCATTCAACCTGGTGGCCACCCTCATCTTCCTGCTGGCCATCATTCACACGTTCCTGACCTCCCGGTTTATGGCCATCTCCCATCGCTGGGAGCACCATCACCAGGAGAGAATCGAGCGCGGCGAGGTGAACCGCGACTCGGTGCATCACGGCTCCAGGCTCATGCATTTCCTGGGCGAAGTCGAGGCGGTGTTCGGCATCTGGGCTGTGGCGCTCATGATCGCCATTGTCGCCTTTTACGACTGGAGCACGGCCGTTCACTATGTGGGCGGGACGGTCAACTTCACCGAGCCGGCGTTCGTGGTGGTCATCATGACACTCGCCGCTACACGCCCGATTCTCCGGCTGACCGAGGGAATCATCCGGGGCGTCGCCGGGCTGCTGGGAGGAACCCTGGCGGCGCCCTGGTTTGCGACGCTCACTCTCGGCCCACTGCTCGGTTCGTTCATCACCGAACCCGCTGCCATGACCATCTCGGCGCTGGTCCTGGCACGTACGTTCTATGCACTCGAACCGAGCGCCCGGTTCCGATACGCCACGCTGGGACTGCTCCTCGTCAACGTCTCCGTGGGTGGCACACTGACACACTTCGCCGCGCCGCCGGTCCTCATGGTCGCCGCCCCGTGGGGCTGGGGCTTGAGCCACATGCTTTTGCACTTCGGCTGGATCGCGATGATAGGGATCGTCCTGTCCAACGTGCTCTACTTCCTGCTCTTCCGCCGTGAGCTGGCGACGCTGGAAGACAAGTACGCCGTCGTGAGGCTGAAGCAGGAGATTCACACTCGGTTCCTCAGGCGTGCGTATGTGGATGCGCAGTTCGCCGAGCTCCGGTCGCGCCTCGCGACCGAAACCGGCACTCGCGAGCAGGTGGAGCGGCAGATTCAGAATCTCAGCGACAGCATCCGGAAACAGCTTGAAGAGAAGTTTGTTCCCCAGCTTCGTGCCCGGGGCATCGACGAGGAGTTGATACAGGAGGCATTCGCGCAGAGATTCGAAGAGATCAGACTGCGCGAACTGCGACGGCTGGCGCCGGTCGTGCTGCCGGTGGAACAGCGGGGGCCGTTCGTTGATCCAGACTGGGATCAACGCGACGACCCGGTGCCCGCGTGGGTCACTCTGGTACACGTCCTCTTCATGGGCTGGACGATTATCACGGCGCATCACCCGCCGCTGTTCGTGCTTGGGATGCTCTTCTTTCTGGGGTTTGCCCAGGTGAGCATGGACTACCAGAACCGAATCGATCTGAAGCCCGCCATGCTCGTGGGGTTCTTCCTGGCCGGACTCGTGATCCACGGCGGCGTGCAGGCCTGGTGGATCGCGCCAATTCTGGGAAGTCTGGGCGAAGTCCCCCTGATGGCTGCGGCCACCGTGCTGACGGCCTTCAACGACAACGCCGCCGTCACGTTTCTGGCGACGCTGGTGCCCGATTTCAGCGATGCCCTGAAGCACGCCGTGGTGGCGGGCGCCGTTACGGGTGGCGGGCTGACCATCATCGCGAACGCGCCCAACCCTGCCGGCATTGCTCTTCTGAAGAAGTACTTTGGCGGCGCGGTATCCCCGGGCGGGCTCCTCGGCGGCGCTCTTGTGCCAACTGTCATCATGTTTGTGCTTTTTGTCGTGACGCGATAGTGAGGCGCGATTCATCATGAAATACTTTCTCTGGGCTTGCTTGTTGGGCGCACTCAGCGCCGTCTCCCTGCCGCTGGGGTCCTGGGTCGGACTCCGATTCAGGTTCAGCTCGCGAATGATTTCGTTTCTGGTCGCCTTCGGTGCGGGCGCACTGTTGGCCGCGCTGTCGGTAGAGTTGATTGCACCGACAACACTCGCGCTGGTGGACGGCCACTCTGGAGGTCATGATCAGACGGCCGCGTTTCTTGCGATGATCCTGGGTTGTATAGTGGGCGGATTGCTGTATGTCTTCCTCGACAAGATGCTCAACAAGTCGGGGGGATTTCTGCGAAAAACATCGACGTTGCTGAGCTATTACAAGAAGAAGAATCTCGAAGAAAAAAGGCAAATCCTGGATCGGCTATCTCGTATAGAGCTGTTTCAGGATTTCCCGCCAGATCATATTGAGTCGCTGCTGTCCGCGCTGGAGCCCGCTAAGTTCAAGGACGGTGCCGTCATCGCCAAAGAGGGAAGCCCCATCCACGAGGCGCTCTTGATCGTGGAAGGTACGATGGCCATTACCCTACGCGGACGCGAGGTGCTCGAATTTACGTCCGCTGATGGCATCTTCGGGATCGTTCCCCTGGTGACCAACTCCCCCGCCATGGGTACCGCAGAGGCCCGCGGGCCCGTGACGGTGCACAAGATCAGGCGTGAGCGGTTCAACGAGTTGAGAACGATTTCGCCGGAATTCGATGCCGCCTGCCGCGAGCTGGCCAGGGATCGCCTGGGAGAGATCGAGAAGGTGATCACCGAGTTCACTGAGCAGGCGTCGAACTGGACGAGGACCGCTAAGGACTCGCTGGTCAGTAATCTCGAGGTGCCCGAGGTTCCTTTCATGCAAAGGGCGAAGGAGGAGCACCACGGATCACCCTTGGGCATATGGCTGGGGATCCTCCTCGACGGCATTCCGGAGAGCCTGGTGATCGGCGCCGGGATGCTGGGAATGCTGACAACCCTGCTTGCAGCAGATGAAACCGTCCGATTTATCTACGTGGTCCCCTTTACGCTGATTGCCGGGCTCTTTTTGTCGAACTTTCCTGAAGCGTTGTCGAGTTCCGCGAACATGCTGGCGCAAGGTTGGAAGAAACCGCGGATCTTCATGATGTGGTTCTCGTTGCTGGTCGTAACCTCACTCGGTGCCGGAGTCGGCTATCTACTGGCCGGGGAAATGAGTCACACCTGGATGCTGTTCCTCGAAGGGCTCGCCGCCGGTGCCATGTTGACGATGATCGCCGCCGCGATGATTCCGGAGGCGGTGTTGATGGGCAGCGGCAGTCTGGTGGGCCTCAGCGTGCTTGCGGGATTTCTCGGAGCGATCTCGTCCAAGCTGTTGGAGTAACGACCCCGACATACACCGCTCCACGAACGGCTGCCTGCATCCATGCAGCCACCACATCCTGCTCCGTGTCGGTCCTCGTTGTCATGTTCTGAACACCGACAAGGAGATTGAAATGAGTGATCACAAAAGTGAGGTGTGTACCCGTCGAAGCATGTTGGCCAGGACGGCGATGTTCACGC
>JAUVRN010000050.1 GCA_030597645.1 Candidatus Zixiibacteriota bacterium | reverse complement strand
TCGAGTTCCGCCTGCCCCAGCACAGCACGCAGCGTGGTCTGCGAGATCATGGACGTGGCATAGAGAAAATCTTCCACGGCCACCACGGCTTTTTCCGGGTCCATGACGCGGAAGTACACGACCGCGTTGACACGTACCGTGACGTTGTCCTTGGTGATCACGTCCTGCGGCGGCACGTCCATGGTGACCACGCGCAGGGAGATCTTCACCATCTTGTCGATGATGGGGATGAGAAGGATCAACCCGGGGCCCTTGGCACCCACCAGGCGACCCAGTCGGAAAATGACGCCGCGCTCGTATTCGCGCAGCACGCGCACCGCGTTGGCCACTATGAACAGGCCGATGATGATGAGGGTGAGTACCCCCGGTCCTGCGAATCCCATGGTTACCTCCCGATCTTTTGGACTTTGACACGCATATGGTATACGGCAATCACTTTGACTCGGTCGCCCTTCTGAAGCGGCTCGTCGCACTCGGCCCGCCAGAGCTCTCCCTCCAGGAACACCATGCCGCCCGGTCGCACCTCACCCTCGGCGCCCATTATGCCTTCACGACCGGTCGTCACCTTCTTCTTATGGGCCCGGATGACGAAGGCGATGATGAACAGGAAGAATCCGGCCACGGAGGCCACCGTGACGATGATGACGGTGAGCGATATCTGCAGCCAGGGAGCCGACGAATCGATCAACAGCAGCGACCCGAACAGCATGGAGACGACGCCGCCGATGGCCAGCAGGCCGTGGCTGACGACCTTGATTTCGAGTATAAACAATATCACAGAGAAGATAATCAGCCCCAGCCCAGCGTAACTGATCGGCAACTGCTGAAACGCAAAGAAGGCCAACAGCAGGCAGATACCGCCGACGATGCCCGGCACCAGTGAACCGGGATTGTATAGCTCCAGCAACAGGCCCATCCACCCTATGTTGAACAGGATGAATGCGATGGTGGGATTGGTGATGACCGTCAGGAACTTGTCCTTCCAGCCCATCTCGTAGCGGACGATGTCGGCGTCGGCCACATGGAGCGTATCGACCCAGTCGGTGAGCTGCACCTCACGGCCGTCGAGCTGATTGAGCAGGTCCTGGATGCCGGTGGCGAGGATGTCGACCACGTTGGAGTCGAGCGCCACTTCGGCATCGATCGATTTGCTCTCGAGTACGGCGAGCGTGGCCCACTCGATGTTGCGTCCGCGTTTTTTGGCAATGGAGGTGATATAGGCCACCGCGTCGTTCTGGACCTTTTCGGCCATAACGGTGTCCATCTCGCCGCCCATGTTGACCACGTGCGCGGCACCGATATTGGTGCCCGGCGCCATGGCCGCGATGTGCGCGGAATAGGTGATGAACAGTCCGGCCGACGCGGCCCGGGCTCCGGACGGGGCCACATACACGACCACGGGCACTTCTGCATTGAGCAGCTTGCGGCAGATGAGCCGCATGGACTGGTCCAGGCCACCCGGCGTGTTGAGCTCGACGATCAGAGCATGATGCCCCTCCTCAAACGCACGGTCGACGGCCTCCTCGATGACCTTGGCCGCCACGGGCCCGATGGCCATATCGATGGTGACACGCGCGACGCTTTCCGCCTGAGCCGCGGCGGGAAGTAGAAGTGCGAGGAGGACCACTGGAATTGCGATTCGTTTCATACGTCCCCCGGAAATACGCACGAAATATCCCTCCGTGAGCGAAAGAAGGCAATGCAATTCGGATCAGCGTCTGATGGCGCGCCCGTACTGCAGCAGGTAGTCGCCCCGATCGGTGCGGCTGAAGCCGTGGATTTCCCATACACCCTTGCGAACGAATTCGCGATAGGCGTTGGCCGTGCGACCAAAGATATCCTGGTTGCGCCACACGATCTGGCCGTCGATCCAGTGACCTCGATTGAACTCGCGGCCGCCAGCTTCACCGATACGCAGACAATAGAGAGAGTCACCGCGGCGCATGTGGAACAGGCTGTCCCGTGACAGCGTGTCACCCTCCGGACTGAAGATGACGATCTCCCCGGCCTGCGAGTCGGAGGTCACGCTGATCAGATGCATGGTCTGACGAAAGGACTCTCGCCAGTCGCTGCTGATGCTGTACGAGGTAAAGCGCCCTTCCCACTCGCCGTCGAAATCACCGAACACGTCCTCCGGCATCTCACCCGGCTGGCGCTCTTTCCACGGCGCCCAGATAACCAGCGCGATGAGCGCGATGAGAATGGCGAGAACCAGAAGACCCTTGAGATGAAATGGCATGGCCTTAGAACCTCAGTGTGATACTCCACATGTCGGTGCCGTCGAGTGCTATTCCGGTACTTCGGTGTCGATGCCTGCGCCCAGGGCCACAGGCGAGAACTCATCCTGGGGAGGGTCCTGCGTCCACGTCGCATCGTTACGCGCAAAACCCTTGGCCGCAGGATAGGAATCTTCGCCGCCCAGATCGAGGAAAAGACCGAGCGTCATCAGGTCCCAGCGCAGTGAAGCGGCGCGCGGCGTGTTGGATCGGCCCAGCGTGGTGGCCTCCGTAACGACATACGTGTCATCGCCGCCGTCGTCCCGAAAGATCCCGATGCCGTTGGCGTTGCCGGCCCCGAGTGACAGACTGGGGGCCTCATAAAGATCGTTACCGGCCGCATCCCAGAGCAGACCCGTGGTAAAGTCGTGGCCCGCGCCCTGCGCCATATTCATGGTGGCGCGATAGACGTCGTCGCCGTCGCGGTCGTACAGCGTGCCGACGCCAAAGTGCGCCCCGGAACCCTGTACGTACCAGATCCCGTCGTACGTATCGGTGCCCCCGAGATCGGCGAGCATTCCAAAAGCGTACCAGTACGCACAGCCCTGGGCGAACAATCCGGCGCTATAGGTGTCGTCGCCGCCGCCGTCCACCAGGTATCCCAACCCACCCGCCAGGGAGTGGCCGTGTTCGAAGTCGGCGCGCAGACCGAAGCCGACACCCTGTGCCAGAGATGCGTTGTGGTCTGGAGACTGGGACGACGCGAAGTCGAGCCGTTCGTCGTCGGCCTCATACCGGTCCCTGCCGGCGGCGTCATACAGGATGCCGCAGCCGCGAACGTAACCGTACCCCTGGATCTGCTGGGCGCCGAAGTAGGTGTCGTCCCCGGCGAGATCCGCCAGCACACCGACGCCGAAGAGGCCCGCACCCTGTGACGCGACGTACCCACGATACTCGTCGTCACCGCTGTGGTCGATGACGCCACCGACACCGAAGACACCGCAGCCCAGGGACCGGCTGCCGGCGTCGTAATGGTCGTCGCCCTGCAGATCGATGACGAGTCCGACCCCGAGCAGCCCGCCACCGATGCCGACGGCGAGCTTTTTGTCGGTCTGGTAGGTGTCGTTGCCCGCCAGGTCGATGATCACTCCGGAGTGATAGGTGATGTTGACGGACGTGGCACCGCTGTGGTACACGTCCGCACCCCCCACATCGAGGATGAACAGGTATTTCTTACCCGCGCCGTACTCGTGATCACCGGCTCCGTTGATCGCGATGCGGCCCACGGGTGTGTCCCAGACGAAATCACTTCTGGTAATCTCCGTCAGCCTGGACGCGCTGTCGGCGACCCACTCGGTGACCGCGGCCAGATCGAGTGCGCCCGTATACAGGTAAGACATATCGACGCGCTCGAGGAAATCGTACCACTGGACGAACTCCAGCGCATCCATCTCGTCTGTGTCATGTTCGGTCTGGGAGCGAAAGATCCCACCCAGGCCCGGGTCGCGCAGCGGCAGGATCTTGTGAAGGCCCGTGTTACCCTTGGACACCTTGCGCAGGGCCAGCCGCCGCCACTCCAGCCAATCCGAATAAGCCCATACCCAGCAGGCCAGAAGTGAACGCATTTCGCCGGAGAGCTTGTCGGCCTCCCTGGTCAGGCTCCCGGCCTGACTCTCCATGAACCGGTTCTCCACCAGTTCATAGAGGGGCGGCAGGGCGTCGAGCAGTGGAGTGTCCGCACTGTCGGCCCGTGCCCTGTAGCGCGCGATCGGATCGCCGATCAGGCCGCGGTACACACCTTCCCCGGTTCGCAGCGTCGCGAGCCGGAGCAGCTCGAAGAGCGACGAGCCAGCCTTGACCACCGCTTCCGCTTCTCGCGTGATCGTCTGCGGCAGAGCCCAGGGATCGTGGTGCACACGGCGAAAACGCGGATTGGCATAGCGATCGCCCCCCCACTGGGCCACGGCGTCCCGGTCGAACCGTGCGGTGTGCGTCGTCAGGCCCAGGTTGGACAGCACCGAATCGAGCGCGGGCGGCCATTCCGACTGCGCATGCAGGGCGGATCCGTTCCCCGCCAGGATCGCAACGACCAGAACAGCCTGCCGTATTCGGGCTCCCGATGGGCTGCACATCATGCCAGAACCTCCTTGAACGCCGCGACGGCCTGCTCGCAGCCGGCCCGATCGACCTCCAGGTGCGTGACGCAGCGCAGCCGCGTCGGACCGAGTGCGATGGCAAGCACGTCCCTGCGCCGCAATTCGGCCTCCACGTCCGCACCCGTCTTGCCCGTACCGGCTACCTCCAGGTAGACGATGTTGGTCTGCGTCGCTTCGAGGTCGATCTCGACTCCAGGCAACGTGCAAAGCTCGGTCGCGAGATACCGGGCGTTGTCGTGATCGGTGGCCATACGGTCCACATGATGGTCCAGCGCGTACAGAACGGCCGCCGCGAGGATGCACACCTGGCGCATGCCGCCCCCGAAGCGCTTGCGAATCCGGCGCGCGCGCTCGATGAGTGCGGCCGAACCGATGACCATGGACCCCACGGGACAGCCGAGCCCCTTGGAGAAACAGACCGATATCGAGTCGAAATACTGACCGTAGTCGGCGAGCGGTATGCCTGTGGCGACGTGCGCGTTCCAGATGCGTGCGCCATCCAGATGAAAGCGCAGGTCGCGCTCGCGGCAGACGGCCGCGATGCGCTCGATCTCGTCCAGCGGAAAGATCGTGCCACCGGAGACATTGTGCGTGTTCTCCACGGCCACCACGCGCGTGCGCGCACAGTGCACGTCTACGGGCCGGATGCGTGACCGCACGTCCTCGGCAGAGAAGACGCCGCGTGTTCCGACGATCGGATGTGTCAGGATACCGGAGAGCACGGCTGCAGCGGCCACCTCGTAGTCGAAGATATGGGCGTGGGCCTCGAAGAGCACCTCGTCGCCCGGTTGGGTGTGCGCGGCCAGGCAGACCTGGTTGCCCATGGTGCCGGACGGAACGAACAGCGCCGCGTCCCTGCCGAAGAGGGTCGCGACGCGCGCCTGCAGGCGGTTCACCGTGGGATCATCGCCGAAGACGTCGTCGCCCACCTCCGCCTCCGCCATGGCACGGCGCATGTCCGCGGTAGGTTTCGTGACGGTATCGGAGCGCAGATCGACGATAGGCATGATCAGAAGGTGAAAAGACCGTTACGGGTCAGACCGGGGCAAGCGTCGGTCGGCCGGGTACAAAAAAACCCCGATTCCAGCAGGAATCGGGGGGGGACCCGGATTCGGGTGGTTGGCCTCGATGCACCAGAAGGTCGCGGGCGGAAACACACTCCGCAGGCCGTTTCCTCCGTGAATCTCTAGGACGTCGAGGTTACTTCGATTCTCTCTTTTCTTTCTTTTCTTTCTTTGTCCCCTTGGCTCCGGCTTCGCCTTCGGCCTCCTTCTCGCCAATGCGTTCCGGCTCGGTCGCCTCCTCGCCCTCGCCCTCGGCGACGGCTTCGGCTTCGACTTCGACCTCTTCGCCTTCGCCCGGCTCCGGCTCCTGGGAGACCACCGGCGGGATCACCGACGCCACGGTACGCGACAGGTCATCCATCAATTTCCAGTTGGTGGCCGGCAGGTCGCTGATGTGAACGGCGTCGTGGATCGCCAGTTCGGACACCTCGATGGACAGATGATCGGGAATGTCCGCCGGGAGACACTCGATCTCCACTTCGCGCATCACGTGCTGCAGAATACCGCCGGCATTCTTGACGCCGTCCGGTATCCCTTTCAGACGAACCGGTACGTGCACCTTGATGAGCGTGGTCAGCGAGACGTGGTAGAAATCGACGTGCAGCACCTCCTCGCTCACGGGATCACGCTGCACCTCGCGGAAGAGCACCGTCTTCGGTTCATCCGAATCGATGGTCAGATCGACCAACACGTTCTCTCCATGGCCGCCATGGTAGATTTTCATGAAGTCGGGCACCGACACCTGAAGGGGCTGTGGCTCCTCACCGGGGCCGTAGAGCACGCCGGGAATGTGGCCGGCCGCACGCGCCTTGCGTGCCGCACCCTTGCCAATGTCGTGTCGTTTCTTTGCGGTCAATGATACGGAAGACATCTATACACTCCTGATGAACGAATTGCAGAGTTGCAATCTACATGAAATTGCCGAACAAGCTCGACAGTGAATCTTCGTTGGAAATGCGGGCGATCGCCTCGGTGATCAGAGGCGCTACGGACAGCACCCTGATGTTGTCCGGGAGGTCCTTCTTGGAGAGATCGATCGTGTCGGTGACGAGCAGCTCCTCGATGGGCGACCGGGCGATGCGATCCATGGCCTCGCCCGAAAGCACCGCGTGCGTACCGCAGGCGTGGATGTCTGCGGCGCCGCACTCCTTGAGCGCGTAGGCGGCGTTGGTGATGGTGCCCGCCGTGTCGATCATATCGTCCACCATCACGATGTGTTTACCATCGACTTCACCGATGACGTTCATCACCTCGACCTGGTTGGCCATCGGCCGGCGCTTGTCGACGATGGCCAGCGGCAGGCCCAGCTTCTTGGCGAAGGCGCGCGTAATCTTGATGGAACCCACGTCGGGGGCCACCACGACGTAGTTGTCCAGGCCGTGATCGGCGAACCACTGATGGAACACCATCGACCCGTACAGGTGATCCGTGGGAATGTCGAAGAAACCCTGAATCTGCGACGCGTGGAGATCCACCGTCAGCGCCCGGTCGATGCCGGCGGCCGCCAGCAAGTTGGCCACGAGCTTGGCCGTGACCGCGACGCGCGGCCGGTCCTTGCGATCGGCGCGGGCGTATCCGAAATACGGAATCACCGCGGTGATGCGCGCGGCCGAAGCACGGCGCGCGGCATCGATCATGACCAGCAGTTCGATGAGGTTTTCCGCGGGCGGATTGGTGGACTGGATGATGAAGACGTCGCGGCCGCGGATATTCTCGTTGATCTGAACGAACACCTCGCCGTCGGCAAACCGCCTGGCGTCTACGTCCGTGAGCGGAATCCCCATGAGTTTGGCGATGCGCTCGGCGATGGGCCTGTTGCCGTTGCCACAGAGCAACTTGACCCGCTTGGGGTCGGCCTTCGAACGAAGCTTGGCTGCCGGCAGAATCTCCTCCGCCGTAGCCACGTCAGTCACGTGCACGCATATCTCCGCTTTTGCTTCGTCGTGTTTGTGGCTGGGGCGCCAGGACTCGAACCTGGGTAGCAGGCTCCAAAGGCCTGTGTCCTGCCACTGGACGACGCCCCAGAGCCTTACGCCTTGGGGCTGGCGCTCACGAGGCCCTGGGGCTCCGCGGCACCTGTCTTTCTCAACTCGATAAGATACGCGTCGAGGACGGCCGTCTCCAGTTTTCTTCGCATCCCGGCATTTACGGGATGGCAAATGTCCTGATACGTTCCGTCAGACCGGCGCCGAGAGGGCATGGACACAAAATAGCCGCCGGGGCCCTGGATCACCTTGACGCCCCGGATCACGAAATCACCATCGAAGGTGACATTGGCGAATGCCTTCAGTTTGTCCTCTCCACGCAACGAAATCCTAACCTCTGTGACCTCCACCAGTTCACCCCCTTAACAAGCTCATGATGCTGGCAACGGGAGATCGTCTGAGCGAATGGGCCGGGCAATCCGGATAAGCCACGAGCCCTCCGCGGGCCACCGCGTACGAACGTCCGCAAATGTCGAACGGGGAAACAGGCCAAAGACGGCCGAGCCGCTGCCCGTAACACCCGCTAATGTAGCCCCCAAAGTGCGCATAGCTTTGACTCCACTGCTGACGACCGGGTAGGCCGCGCAAACTCCGGCGGCCAAGTCATTCTCTTGAGACCGAATCCAGGCCCAAAACCTCCCGGGAGCCAAGTAACGATTGAAGCTACCGCTCGGTATGGGGTTTGTCAAGCGCGGCCGGACGCGTGAATAGCCTTCTCGGGCGCTGATGGGGATCCCGGGGAAAGCGATAACAACTTCAAAATCCACGGGCCACGAAAACTCCTGGAGACGTTCCCCGCGCCCCTCCGCCAGCGCCTGACCTGAGGTCAGGAAGAAGGGTACGTCCGAGCCGATGCCCGCCCCGATCTCCTGCATCTCGGCCACGTTCAGCCCCAGGTCAAAGAGCTGATTCATACCCCACAGGGTCGCAGCCGCATCCGACGAGCCACCTCCCAGTCCGGCCCCTACCGGGATCTCCTTGGTCAGATCGATGCGGACCGGAAGCGGCCTGCTCGCTCGTTGCTCCAATGCGCGAACTGCCTTACAGACCAGATTGCTGTCATCGGTAGGTAATCGGGGGTCACTGCAGGTGAGGTCCAACTGGTCGGCGTCCGGATCGAGCGTGAGCGTGTCCTTGAGGTCGATGGCCTGGAGCAACGTGGCGATGTCGTGGTACCCGTCGGATCGCTTGCCGAGCACGTAGAGCGCCAGGTTGATCTTGGCGTAGGCCGGAATGGTCAGTGTGGACACTAGAAGGAGCCGGAGTGCCAGAGGTAAATGGTGATGTCGCCCGCGATCCAGCCGCCATTTTTTGTCAGGCCCGGCACGTGGCCGGCGTTGTCGCGCCAGGCGTAACCGCCCCGCAGCGCAGCCCTCAGGTGAGCATCCGTCTGATATTCGATGAGGGCTTCGAGCCGGGTCGTGGTCTCCACCACCCCGGTGGGAAACGGGTCGTTAGGCTCCCCGCCGGTCTGCGGGGTCTCGATGGTCCGTTCACCTGAGCGCCGGTAGGCGGCGAAGGCCGTGACATCCCAGCGCTGGCTGAGGTGCTGCCGCCAAAAGCCCCCATAGCGCTCCCCATCGGGACCGAGGGTCGATCCGATGCCTACCCGGTGATTGAGGTATCGGTTGTATGGTAGCTTCTGTCCATACACGCCCGGTTCGATGCGGGTCCAGTCAAAGCCGACAAAGCTGCCCGCGATGCCTGCGGGCCTGTGCCACTGAAACCCGAGCTGCCAGCCGATCTGGTGCGGCTCGCTCTCGAAGTCGATCTGGAAATCGTCGATGAGGAACTCGCCGAAC
>JAUVRN010000173.1 GCA_030597645.1 Candidatus Zixiibacteriota bacterium | reverse complement strand
TATCGACTGTGCCTGCGCCCTCGGTACCGGTACGAGGAAGACCACAACAAGGGCGAGCGCGTATACCGCCAGGAGCACGCTCCCGGGCGCCGCGGCCCTTGATGTCATAGGTATGATGAGAGGCCCCGCCTACGATTCTCTGTGCATGAGTTCTTCTTCCTGGTCCCAATCCGCAGGGGAGCTGGTGTCTTGAGCGGCCGCTGATTCATCCAGTTTGGCCGTCTCCGGGAAGTCGGTCATGCCATGTCGCGGTCGGGCCCGACCCGTGATCATGGACATGTTAAGCGGATAGTTCTCCGGGTCAAAGATTACGAAATAGAAATGCCAGATCACGATGGCCGCCGACGCCAGGATGGCTTCGTAGAAGTGCACGGTGCGGAACACGTCCAGCATCCACAGTGGCATGATGGAGAGCGCCCAGTTTTCGAACCACATGGGCAGGCCCGTGAAGAGCATGACCCACGAGCCCCATACCAGTGCCCAGTATTCGGCCTTTTCGGCATAGTCGAACAGGCCGCGGATCGCCATGCGCGCTTTACGCCATCCGAGGTGGTACCGGATATTGTGCCAGGCGCCGGTCATGTCGTCCAGCGTCGGCCAGAGGTGCTTGAGCACCTCACGCCCCCGCCGCGTCTTCCACATGTAGATGATGTGGTAGAGCATGAGTCCGCCAAACAGGCCGCCGAAAAGTCTGTGCAGAAAATCGCGCATCTCGAATCCGAACGCGGATCCCGCCCACCAGTTCGCCCACCAGGCATCGGGATACCGGAAGGCAAAGCCTGTCACCACCAGGCCGACGAACGCGGATGCCGTGATCCAGTGCTGCCACCGCTCGTGGCGGGTAAAGCGCAGGTACTCCGGCTCGACCGCCTGCTCGGGACGGTGACGGTGACGCAGATGGTAGATGAACAACAGGGCGTTGTGAATGAACATCCCGCCCAGGACAACCACGATCATCCAGATGTAGAGATGGCGAACCCAGACCGCGGGCATGCCCGCTTTGTCCTCTTCCCAGTAGTGCACGCTGCCCTGCGCGAAGTTCTCGCCGGCGTCCGGGTGGCACTTACCGCATGTGCTGGGAAGATTGTCCGGATAGATGCTCGAATTGGGATCGGTCGACGAAAGGATGTCGTGAATGCCGTGGCAGGAGGCGCAGTTGGCCACCTCCACCACGCCCGCGCGCGACGCGGCGCCGTGGTAGGAGTCGCGGTGCTCGTACTCCCGCCCCTCGTAGAACCCACGGTCGGTGGCCAGCGCGAGGGTCTTGTGGCAGTCGAGGCAGGTCGTGCGGCTGATGTTGGCCCCGTACACACGGCTCTGCTCTTCATCGGGTGGCAGGATGTTGTGCTCCGAGTGACAGTCCGTGCAGACCGGGGCATCGAAGTTTCCGTCCGTTACGGCCCGCCCGTGGACGGATGCCTGGTATTCCTTCGCAATGTCTGTGTGACACTGACCGCAGGTAGCCGGGATATTGGCCTTGTATATGGCGGCGTCCGGATTGTGCTTCCGCAGTTGACGGTGTGGTTCGTGACAGTCTGAACAGACCGGAGCGTCGAGATTGCCCTCTTCCAGGATCAGCTTGCCGTGAATGCTGTTCTTGTAGGCCTCATAGGGGGCCTGCTCTCCCACCCGGTGAAGGTGCGAGTCGTCCACGGTGGCGTGGCACGTGGCGCACATCTCCGGCACGTTGCAGCGACACGCATCAGATTCGGGATCCGCGATCGAGAGGATGTTGTGCATCCCGTGGCAGTCATAACACGTGGGCGTCCTGCTGCCGTCGTCGTCGCGTTTCCGAAAGTGGATCGATTGCTCGTAATCTGTCTGGACGTCATCGTGGCAGTTCGAACAGGCTATTTCGCGGGCGCTTTCCGAAGGGTGATCATCCAGATCGACATGCGTATGGCAGTCCTCGCATGCGAAATCCGCATGCATGCTCGTGGGCAGTAGTGCGAATGATGTGGGGGAAAAGTCCTCGGGGTCGGGCTCGTGGCAATCCAGGCAGACATCGCCTGCCGCCACGGGACTAACCAGGATCCCGGTTAGCGCGAGCGCCAGTAGCCCCCTGACAATCATGATGTCCTCCCCGTTGCTCCCTAAGTCTCCACTAGTGAAACTAATCACAACCTCGACAGTCGTCAATCAAAACTTGACCTCCGGGTCGAGTTTTTTAACCCGCTGAACGACATGCAGATAAAAGACACATGAGACTTGCACACAGCCCGCGGGTACAACAGATTACGCTTTGAGGGAAACGCTCCGGGGGGAGCCCGACAACATTCATGGACAAATTCACAGTACGAGGCGGCACGCCTCTTCGTGGCGAGGTGTCGGTCACCGGCGCCAAAAATTCCGTCCTGCCTTTGATGGCGGCCGCACTGTTGCCCGAATCGGGTACCAGCGTCATCCGCAACGTACCCGACCTGGCCGACGTGCATACGATGGCGCGCGTGCTCATGCATCTCGGGGCGCGCGTCAATTTCGACACCCATAACGGCGTCCTCGAAGTCAACGCCTCAGGCGTAGACAAGATCGAAGCACCATACGACTTGGTCCGCAAGATGCGCGCGTCGTTCCTCGTCATGGGACCGCTCCTGGCCCGCTTCGGCGAGGCGCGGGTATCGCTGCCCGGTGGCTGTTCGCTGGGTCAGCGGCCTGTCCATCTGCACCTGCGAGGCTTCGAGCGTATGGGTACGCAGTTCTCCGAGGATCACGGTTACATCCACGGACGCTCCGACGGTCTGCGCGGTCAGGCCGTTTACTTCGATCGCCCCTCGCACACCGGTACCGAGAACATCATGATCGGGGCATCGCTGGCCAAAGGGACCACCACGGTAGTCAATGCCGCGTGCGATCCGGAAGTGGATGACGTGGCATGTTTCCTCAACAACATGGGTGCCAGGATCACCGGATCGGGCACGACGCAAGTGCGTATCGAAGGCGTATCGTCTCTTCGCGCCGCGGAGATCGAGGTGATGCCCGATCGCCTTGAGGCGGGGACGTATCTCCTGGCCGGGGCGATCACGGGCGGTGACGTGAGAGTCAACGAATGCGTACCCGCACACCTGGAGCTGGTTCTGGAGAAGCTTTCCGAGATGGGCTGTGAGTTGACGTCTACCACCGCTTCGGTCCGGGTCAAGGGACCGGAGCGCCTGCGCGCCACCGACATGACGACGTATCCCTATCCGGGGTTCCCCACCGACCTGCAGGCAGCCTACATGGCGCTCTGCTGCATGGCCCACGGTGTATCGCACGTGCGCGAAACGGTATTCGAAGATCGATTCACGCACGTGATGGAACTCACCCGGCTGGGTGCATCGATCAAGGTGGCGGGAGATGAAGCGTCGATTCGCGGCGTGCCGGAACTCTCGGGTGCGTCGGTGATGGCCTCGGACATTCGAGCGGGTGCCGGCCTGGTGGTGGCCGCGCTGGCCGCGCAGAACACCACCGAAGTGCTGCGAATCTATCACATCGATCGTGGCTATATGCAGATGGAGCAACGATTGTCGGCGCTCGGTGCCGATATCCAGCGTGTCGATGTCGAGACCGGGAAGCGTGTTGAAAAACCGCGCTTCCCCTAGTGGGTTGGCTGACCAACTGAGAGCGGTAATTGACAGAAAAAATAAGTGAACCGATCCGGCAGCGCACCTTCATCAAGGCCGCGCCCGAGAAAGTCTTCGACACGATCACGTCCGCCGAGGGATGGAACGCGTTCTTCACGACCGATATGGAACTCGACCCCAAACCGGGAGGCCGCATCACGTTTCGCTGGAAGGACTGGGGGCCCGATCGCTACAGTCTGGACGCACCGGGGAAGGTGCTGGAGGTCGACCGCCCGAAGCGTTTCGCATTTCAGTGGGGCCGCCGTCCCACCACGATCTCCTTCGAGCTCGAGCCGCAGGACGGCGGGACCGTCCTGGAGGTCACGGAAGTCGGGTACACCAACACGCCGGAAGGCCGTCGCCACATGCTGGAATGTGCCTGTGGCTGGGGCGAGGCCGCCACGCTGCTCAAGTTTTGGCTCGAGCACGGCGTGATCTACACGCCGCCCCCCCGAACCTGATTCAGTTCAAGAATAACAGCGCCACGCCACCCACGGCCACCAGGGAGCCGATGATGGCGCGGGGTGATACCTTTTCCTTGTAGATCAATACCACCAGCGGTATCACCATCACGGGCACCGTGGCATTGAGTGTGGCCGCGACGCCTGCCGGAATCAGACTTACCGCCACCAGCGACAGCCACACGCCGAGAAACGGCCCGACCATCGCCCCGCCGAATACAAGACTCATTGCCTCCCGGTTCTTTACGACCCGTGCGGTCGCACCTATCTGCCTGCGCACGAGCGCGATGAGCCCTATGGCTGCCAGTGCGAACAGCATCCGAACATACGAAGCCGCAAACGGGCCGACCACCTCACCCACGTTGAGCATCGCCTGCTTGGATGTCACCAGTCCGGCGGCCTGACCGAGCGAACCTCCGAGGGCGAGCAGAATGCCGGCCGCGAAGGATGCCGAATCGGGATGTCCTTCGTGAAGACGGCGGTCGTTACCGTGGCGTTGTTCGGCCACGACCCAGGTGACGCCGGCAATGGTGATGGCGATGCCGAGCAGATCCCACAGGCCCAGCCGTTCATCCAGGAAGATCCAGGCGATGACAGTCGCCATGATCGGTGAACTGGCAAAGATGAGCGTCGTGAGACGGGGACCCAGTACGACGAAGGCCTTGAACAGCATACTGTCACCGATGACCAGACCGATCAGCGACGACAGGCACAGCCACCACAGTGCAGCATGGCCGATGCCGCCCGGGACAGGCGAACCCGTCTTGATCGTCAACACGAGGCCGTAGATCAACACGGCAATCAGCAGGCGAAGCTTGTTGACCTTGAAGGCGCCGATCCGTTTGCCGGCTTCGGAAAAGAAAATGGAAGTAAAGGACCACAAAAGCGCCGTGGCCAGCGCCGCGGCTTCACCGATTGAGGGCATAGGACAACGAGCGGCTCCTCGTCGGCCCGGGTCGCCTCGCGTTTGCTCGGCCGCCGCCTCCCGCTGCGCGCCGCGCCCGGCGTTCCAATCGTACTGCGTGTTGAACACCTCGATGTCGGGCCGGCGGGGAGTGCCCTCGAGGGTCTCCATGTCGACGGCGAACGCGCCCCACGACGGTCGCCGGCAGAGCGTGCCGTCGATCAGTCGATATGCCGACGTCCCGATGACCGCC
>JAUVRN010000270.1 GCA_030597645.1 Candidatus Zixiibacteriota bacterium | reverse complement strand
TGGTCAATTTTGTATTCAAGGGTGGCCCGGAGCCCCAGCCGGTCCTGCCGGCGGGCGACGTCAACTGCAGCGCCACGATTACATCATCCGACATCATCTACCTGGTCAACTTCGTCTTCAAGGGTGGGCCCCCACCCTGTCTGCAATAAGAAGAGCCGCGACGTCTCGTCGCGGCCCGGCGTCCAATGGAGACTGTGGTCGCAAAGCCCGCCGGCAGCCTACTGCACCTTGCGCTTCCACGTGGTGCCGGAGGCCGTATCCTCGAGGGTGATGCCCATGCTCGCCAGCTCGTCGCGGATTCCGTCGGAGCGGGGCCAGTTCTTGACCTTGCGCGCCGCTTCGCGTTCCCGGATCAGCGCTTCGACACGCTCGTCCAGCGGCTGAGCCTCGCGTGCAAGGACGCCCAGGACCGTATCGAACCGGCCCATGGTGTCGAGCACGTTGCGACCGTCCTCATACGACAGCTTCTGCTTCGTCATCACCCGGTTGATATCACGTACGAAGTCGAAGATGGCGCCCAGGGCCGGTGAGATGTTGAGGTCGTCGTCCAGCGCTTCTTCAAAGCGGTCCTGCACCGTTTCCACGCTGCGCGTCACCGCGGGATTCGGCACGGCGGTCTTCATCGTGGCCGACGTCACGTTGTCGATGAAATCGTACAGGCGCTGAAGGGTCTCCGCGGAGGCACCCAGAGACTCGAACGTAAAGTTGAGCTGCTGGCGATAGTGCTTGGACAGCAGCAGATAGCGAATCGCCTTCGGCGAGTATCCCCGATCCAGCAGTTCGCGGAGCGTATAGAAGTTGCCGAGGGACTTGGCCATCTTCTGGCCCTCAACGATCAGGTGCGCCGAGTGGAGCCAGACGTTGACGAACGGCTCGCCCGTGGCCCCAACGGACTGCGCGATTTCGTTGTCATGATGCGGGAAGATGTTGTCGACGCCGCCGGTGTGGATGTCGAAGTGATTGCCCAGCAGAGCCGTGGACATGGCAGAGCACTCGATGGACCAGCCGGGTCGCCCTTTACCCAGCGGCGTCTCCCAGTACACCTCGCCGTCTCCTTCGTCCCAGGCCTTCCACAGGGCAAAGTCTCCCACCTGCTCCTTCTCGTACTCATCCGTGGCGATCCGTGCGCCCATCTTGAGTTCGTCGAGCTTGATCCCGGCCAGCCGGCCGTAGCCCGGGAACTTCTGAATGCGAAAGTACCAGTTGCCATCGACCTGGTAGGCGAAGCCGTTTTTCTCCAACGACTGGATCATGGCCACCATGGCGTCGATGTACTCGCTGGCCGCGGGAAAGTGCTCGGCGTGTTCGATGTGGAGGGCATCGAGATCGTCGAAGAAGGCCGTGCGGTAACGGCGCGTGTACTCCTGGATGGAGATCCCCTCGGCCGTCGATTTGCGGATGATTTTGTCGTCCACGTCCGTGAGGTTCATCACCTGCGTGACCTTCAGGCCCTTGTACTTGAGATAGCGACGCAGCAGGTCTTCGAACATGAAGGTGCGGAAGTTCCCGATGTGTACGAAGTCGTGAATCGTCGGGCCGCAGGTGTACATGCGTACGTGCCCGGGTGTGATGGGCGCGAACTCTTCGGATGTGCGTGTCAGCGTATTGTAGAAGCGCAGGGCCATGGGCTCAGGTGGTGTGCACCGGCACACGCGGTTTTTCTACCGCCAGCCGGCAGATGGTTTCACACAGGGTCGGAAAGTCCATACCCTCCGCCCGCGCCGCCATCGGCACCAGCGAGTGCGACGTCATGCCCGGGAGCGTGTTGACTTCCAGGCAGTACGCTTCGCCGTCCTCGGCCAGCCGAAAGTCGGCGCGTGCGTATCCCGCACAGCCGAGCGCGTCGAAGGCCTTGCCTGCGAGGTCGCGTACACGCTGTGCTACGGCGGGATCCATGGGCGCCGGACAGCGGTACTGCGTCTTTCCGTCGGTGTACTTGCATTCGTAGTCATAGATCTCGTGTTCGGGAATCGACTCCACCGCCGGCAGCGTGCGACCGCCGAGGATGCCCACGGAGATCTCACGCCCCGGAATGAAGGTTTCTATCAGCGGGTCGGCGCCTGCGCGCGTCAATGCGTCCGCCAGGTCGCCCGACGCCTTGACCAGTGTCAGACCCACGGTGGATCCCTCGGCCACGGGTTTGACGATCAGCGGCAATCCGAGTTGTTTGATCAGTTGAGCCGGTTCCTCCGCAGGGAACACCCACCTGGGCGTAGGGATGCCCGCCTGCAGGAAAAGGCGCTTGCTGGTCACCTTGTGCATGGCCAAAGCCGATGACAGGGGTCCCGAACCCGTGTAGGTGGCGCCGGCCAGGCCGAGCAGGGTCTGTACGGTTCCGTCTTCACCGGCCCCGCCGTGCAGGGCCACGAACACGACATCAAAGGTCGCCACTCGCGTGTCAGATAGAACGGCGGTCATGGTCTCCGCGGCCCTGGCCTCGTCACCGACGGCCGGTGGAGCACGGTCGATTTGACGGTCGGCGGTGAACCAGTCGGTGCCTTCGAACCAGGTGCCCGTGGAGGGGTCGCATCCGGTGAGCTGGTGGCCTGACGATGCCAGTGCGCGCGCTACGGCGACGCCCGTAACGAACGACACGTCGCGCTCGGCCGAATGGCCGCCCAGTAGAATCAGGATCTGCATGGTGTTCTCCGTCCCGAGCCGCCGCTTCCCTCTATGAGCGGGTTTCGGAACGTGACCGGCGCTGCTTGAGATAAAGCTGCCAGACCGCCCATCCTACAGCCGCCGCGACCAGAAGCGCAAGCACCAACCGATTGTACAGATGTGCGAACTCGTAGATCGCTTCCCAGTGGTTGCCGAGAGCCAGGGCCAGGCCCACGATGAGCCCGTTCCAGAGCAGTGTGGAGATGCTCGTGTAGATCAGCATTTTGGCGAAGGGCACCTCGCCCAGTCCGGCGGCCAGGGCCACGCCGGAGCGGATCCCGGTCAGAAACCGGGAGACCATGATAATCCTGGCGCCGTGTTGCAGGAACCAGTTCTCGATGCGGTGCAGGCGCTCGGGCTCGATCCAGCGCCCGTGATGGGTCAGGAAGTACTTTCGCCCCCTGGTAGCTCCGAACCAGAATACGAGCATGGCGCCCAGCACGTTGCCGGCGATGCCGCAGACGAGCACCCCGGTCCAGAGGGCAGCCCCGGTGACGGCCAGGGCGGCACCGGCCAGGAGAAAGGTGTCGCCGGGAAAGGGAGGGAAGATGTTCTCTATGATGGCCGTGATGAAAACGGCGGTGTAAATCCAGAGGCCGCCATGTCCCGAGATGAGCTCTATCGTCTCCTGCAAGCCGGTGGGCAGGGTTTCAAGCATGGTCCAGCTGGAGCAGGCAGACGGCGTGGGCGCTGATGGCTTCTCCACGGCCTTCGGGGCCGAGTCCTTCATTGGTCGTGGCTTTGACGGAGACCGCCCCCGTGGCCACGCCCAGTACCGGAGCCAGGCGTTCCCGCATTCGATCCGCGTGAGGCGCCAGCCTGGGGGCCTCCGCCACCACCGTCACGTCCGCATTGGCCACCCGGGCCCCCTTCGAGGTGGCCAGCGCCACGACCCGGGTCAGAAGTTCGACGCTGTCGGCGTCTCTCCAGGACGAATCCGTTGGGGGAAAATGGCGGCCGATATCGCCCAGGCTCAGGGCCCCCAGAATGGCGTCGGCCAGGGCATGGCAGACCACGTCCGCATCGGAGTGACCCTCGAGGCCCCTGTCATGGGGTATCTCGATGCCTCCCAGCATCAGCCGGCGGCCTGCTGCCAGCCGGTGAATGTCGTAGCCAAGGCCTACGCGCCAGATCGACATGAGTGGCCCAATGTAGTCTCCGGGCAGGGTCTCGGCCAATCAAATCCGGGGCCATCCTGATACACGGGTCCAAAAAAAAATCTTGCGGGTTGTTGACGATATCTGTATAATCAGCGTTTGTCGCTGAAACCCATACCCTTGCGCGAGGCGAATCTGGGCGCTCGCGGTGTGGCTTACCTTGTGCCGTACGGCGGGGCTCGCCCTCATGCACGCGCGCCGCTTTCCGATCGATGCGCACGG
>JAUVRN010000293.1 GCA_030597645.1 Candidatus Zixiibacteriota bacterium | reverse complement strand
CTTTCCTTCCGTCCCCTTAACCCGTTGCCGGGCACTCCCTTCCGGCCGCCAGAGGCAGGCGGCATCACACCCCCGAGCCAGGAAGAACGCTCATTATACTCTCCAGCCGGATCGGGTCAAGCGCATTGTCTCGGGGTGTAACCAGTTTATACACATCTAGTTACGGCAGTATGATCGAGGCCGTAACGGGGGTGTAACCACTACCCCCGCTGCCGCAGCAGTTCGGTGATGCGGGCGAGGTGGTGATCGTCGTGTTCGGCCACGAAAAAGAAGAGATCCACGATACGCATCGGCTGCTTGAGACGGGGATGCAGAGCCTCTTTTGCCATGTCGTCGGCGGCTGTTGACTCGAGACGGTTCACGACGTCCGTGCGAGCGCTGCGAAAGGCCGCCAGGCGTGCACCGCTCTCTGCCGCGTTGTGATTGGCCTCGCGTGTCTTGCGGTTTTCCAGGTCGGCTGGTCTCAGCTCGGCGACGCCACCGAGTAAATCATCGAGGCGTCCTGCCCACAGCGGCTCCAGGTCGAGCAGATGCCCCACGTTTTCCTGTATGGACCAGCGGTTCCCCGGTCGAGCTACACGCGCTGCCGCATCCACGCCCGCAAGGCGTTCCTCCAGTCTCGCAGGCGTACCGCGCACGCGTTCGAGGATGTCCGGAAACGCCTCGACCGGCAGACCCAACTCGAACACGCGATCGAACCAGAGGCGTCGATCAACCATGGCTCACACGAACCGAAATGCGGCCGTCAACTCTCCGCGTCCGAAATCTCTCCCCGGCCGTCAACTCTCCGCGTCCGGCATCATAAACCAGAGCACGAGATAGACCAGTGTCCCCGGAAAGGCGGCGCTGAGAATCGACACAACTACGTAGACGAAGCGGAATCGGCCGGCCGGCCATCCCAGGTGTGCTGCGAGTCCGCCGCAGACGCCGGCGATTATCTTGTCTTTCGATCTGTGCACCATGCTTTGATGCTCCCTGGAAATCGGCTGGAGGGTAAGCCCTGGTCGCACGTCTACCGCAAACCGTGTGGGCAGGTGCACGGTCCGCAACCTGCTAATCCGTGCGCTCGGTGACCTCGATCAGGTGATACCCAAACTGTGTCTGAACCGGCCCGTGGACCTTGCCTACCTCGGCACTGAACACGACGTCGTCGAATTCCTTGACCATCTGACCCGGGCCGAACTGACCCAGGCCACCGCCCTGCTTGCCCGAGGGGCAGGTGGAGTGCTCGCGGGCTATATCCGCAAAGTCCGCGCCCTCTTCGATTTTCTTCTTGAGATCTTCGCAGGCAGCCTGAGCGGCGACCAGGATGTGACGTGCTGATGCGCGAGCCATAGGGTGCTCTCTTTCCGTACGAGTTTGATGTGGCGATTATAGTGCCGGGACTCTCCGTCCCGGTGTTGTCGTGATTATAGTGGTGAGATGCCCGCGGGCCAGTGCGAATGTGCCCATATCCGGCATTGCCCTGACCTACTCGACGCCGTCGACCAGAACGAGGCTGCCCCTGGACGCACGCTGTCTCAAATCCCTGGCGTTGCGGTACTCCGGTGAGTTCCACCAGGCCCGGGCTTGCTCGGCGCTGTCGAACTCGAGAATCACCACGCGGCCCGGCTTCCAGTCCCCCTCCAACACCTCCGGCTCCGGTCCGCGAGCGATGAACCTCCCCCCGTACTGAGCCAGCGAAACGGGCGATTGCTTCTTGTACTCTTCATAGGCCGCGGGGTCAGTGATCTCAATATCGGTTATGATGTAGGCGGACACAGGGAATCTCCTTCGGCCGTGTACTCAAGAGGTCAGTTCGACTGCGAACGATCCGACCTTCCAAGGTAGTTGCCTCGCGCGTAGGCTATCTTGAATCCGAAGCGCACCAGGTTGTGAAAGGAGCGCGCCGGGCGATCGGGGCGATCCTCCGCAGTCTCCGTGATCAGCCAGTGACAGCCGGCTGTTTTGGCATCGGCGATCCGCCGGGCGATGAGGCCACTTTGAGCCCCCCGGCCCCTGTAGGCGGCATCCGTGGCCGCGGCGCCGAGCCATGCCGCGTCCCCATCGACATACAGGGCCGCCGTGGCTACGGGTCGGTCACCGTCGAAACTCATGTAGTACCTGGTAGGCGGGGTACCTACCCACGCAGCCATCCAGGGGATCACGACGTCGGGCCAGCCATAGGCCGGCACCAGTATCGATGCAAATGCCGATGCCTGCCCGGCGTCGATCGTTTCGATGCGAAAACCTGATTCCACGGTGGGCGGGTCACCGATTTCGCAATAGAGCTTCATCCAGTTATTGAAGTGCCGGACGCCGCGATCACGCAACCAGCCGTGCAGGTGAGACGGCTGCGCCTCCGGGGAGAGCTGAACAAAAAAACGCGCCACGCCGGCCGACCGATACCCCTCTATCAGTTCATCGACGGCTTTCTCGGTGGCGGGCTGGTCGATCCCCAGCGCGATGACCCGGTTGAGCAGCGGCACATCCACCTTGGCGGCTCGTACCGCAACAGCACCCTCCAGCGCATGCACAGAGACACCCAGATCGGCCGCCAGGGAGGCAGGCGCGGAGCGGGCCAGGTGCGCCGCTTCGTCGGCATCGAGGCGCTCCAGGTAACGGCGGACCACGGTGGGACATTCCGGAAACTCACGATACGTGCTCATTACCTCGCGTCTTCCCTTCTTTCGCGATATAGACGCCCGATGTCCGGCAACTCAGTGCTATAGTAGTGAACCCAGATATACAGATGATTGAAGAGTGCCGCGATCAGGGCTCCGATGGACGCCCACCAGAGACCCGGCAGCCACAACACCAGCAAGCCGAACATGTACATGCCGTTGCTCGTGTAGCGAAAAATGCCTCCGCGGACGAACGGCTTGTTGCGATATGCCGGGTCGAAGTGGTCGATTCCGAATGCACGATCGAAGGTGAAGTACGTACGCACCGAGTAGAACAGGTAGACCGTGGGCAACGCCAGCATCAGAGCGAGCGCCTTGAGCGTGCCGGGATTGGCGGCGGCGGGATCGCGGTTGGCATAGGCCAGGATGAACACCGCGAGTGTGCGTGCGATCCCCAGAATGGAAAAACCCGCGCGATAGTAGCTGAATGCCTGCGCACCGAAAAACCGCGAGAGCAAACCCGCATGCAGTTCCGTGCGCCAGCAGAACCAAACGTACGTCTGATGCACGACGGCGAGCCAGACCGCGATCCAGAGCCATGTCTCCGAGGAGACTCCCCACAGGCGGCCGTCCAGCCCGTGGGCCATGCGGATGAGCATGCGCACTCCGAGGAGCAGCGCCGCCAGCAGCAGGAGATGAAGCCACTGGTGTTCGAAGATTCGCCGGAAGGTGCCCGATCGGTCTTCAGTCATGGTCCGATTACCGCGCATCAATATGCGGCCGGTAGCCGGCGCGGTCTACGACATAACGATAGCAGTCCATTCCGAAGTACTCGGTACGAGTGCGTGAGGTCATCCCGAGTTTCTCGAGCACACGCTGGGAGGAGATGTTGTCCGGGTGGACGATGCCAACGATGGCGTCCACGTCGAGTTTCTCGAATCCGACACGCCGCGCCTCCCGACCCGCTTCGGTGGCGTAGCCCATCCCCCAGTGCTCGCGCCCCAGTAGAAAATCAACCTCCACCTCGTCAGTATCGGGAAGGAACTGGATGCCGCATCTTCCCAACAGGGTGAGATCCGTCGACCGCACCACGGCCCACATTCCGTATTCTCGCTCGTCCCAGTGGGCCTGCAATCGCTGTATCATATCGTGCACGCGATCCAGGGACGGCGGCTCTGT
>JAUVRN010000315.1 GCA_030597645.1 Candidatus Zixiibacteriota bacterium | reverse complement strand
GGCCGAGCGCCGGCGAGCGCAGCGCCAAGAGACGCCGCCTCCCAACCGATCGGGGCATCTCCTGCTGGCCGTGGCTGTAATCGTGGTGGGTGTGGTGGTGTGGGCGGTGTACCAGTCGGAGCAGCCGGATGCACCGGCGACCAGGCCGATCGACGAATTCGTTATGGCTCGGAGCCTGCTCCGGGCCTTTTTTGTGTCTGGACGCATGAAAGGCAAACCGAACCGGGCCGAGCGCCGGCGAGCGCAGCGCCAAGAGACGCCGCCTCCCAACCGATCGAGGCATCTCCTGCTGGCCGTGGCTGTAATCGTGGTGGGTGTGCTGGTGTGGGCGGTGTACCAGTCGCAGCAGCCGGATGCACCGGCGACCAGGCCGATCGAGACCCTCCCGCAGGGCAACCCGCTGATCATGCTGGCCGACGAAATCAACGTCACATGCCCACGCGTCATTGACCTCGGCACCCGCCTGGACAGCACACGGGGTGGACCGGGCGCGCGCTTTGCCTATTTTTTCACCCTGCCCCGCGAGTCCGCCGAGGGCCAGACCGAGCTGGCATTCGTGCAGCGCATGCGGTCGATCGTCGCCGGTCAGCTCGCCGAGAAGCCGGAGACCGGCACACTCAAGGAGTTTGGTGTCACGCTGGAGTACCACTACGCGGATGCCCGGGGCGGACTCCTGGGGGTCGTACTCTTCCGGCCGGACGATTACTGACAGGGCGACTACTAACAGGGTGCTGAGAAAGCGCCTTCGGCGCGCTCAGAGACAACTTCGCGCTGGTGCATGGCTCGGTCTAAAAACTGCGAAACCCGGTTACGCGCCAGTCCATACCGATGCGCTCCAGGTAGAGCTCCCCGGTCACCGTGTATTCGGCTTCCGGTGCGATCCAGCGCAGCGTGACTGCGCACGCGGCAGCGGAATCGGAGTAACGCACTTCATTGATGGTGTAAAACTCGAGTTTGTCCGTGAGTGCTTGGTGGAGTATCGGCCGGACGTCCGGGAGGCGTCCTTCGAACTCGTAGATGCGATTCCAGTCGCCTTCCTGCCACGCGGTGAGATACCGATCCGCCGCCCGGTGGGCCAATTCGGGCGCGCCGGGTGGGTCACCCGCGCAGCCGCAGAGAACCAGCCCCAGAGCAAGCATCAGGCTGAAGTGCTTCACACTGATAGGTTTCGGCCTCGCGGGCCCGCCCGCTTACCAGAAAACGCTTGCCAAGTCCAAGGGGAGCACTATCTTCGGCCGATTCGAAAGGCGGGCAAAACGGCGGGAGACAACCCCGGACTACGGTGCAAACCATAGGGCCTTGTAGCTATGCCACATGAGGTTAGAAGATGATCCAGGTTGAGAATCTGACCAAGCAATACGGCCCCCTTGTGGCCGTGCGCGATGTCAGCTTCACCGTGAGCACCGGTGAGATCCTGGGTTTTCTCGGGCCGAACGGAGCAGGCAAAACCACGACCATGAAGGTGCTCACCTGTTTCATGCCCCCCACCGCCGGTCGGGTTACGATCGACGGCATGGACGTGTTCGAGAAGAGCCTGGAGGTCCGACGCCGCATCGGCTATCTGCCCGAAGCCAATCCCCTGTATCCGGAGATGAACGTACAGGAGTACCTGACCTTCATAGCCGGCATTCGCGGCGTGGCCAAAGCCAAACTGGGCGACAGGCTCGATGCGGTGGCCGCCGTCTGTGGACTCAAGGAGATGATGCGCCGCGAGATCGGAGAACTCTCCAAGGGATTCCGGCAGCGCGTCGGCCTGGCGCAGGCTATGATCCACGAACCGGACATCCTCATTCTCGACGAGCCGACCTCGGGCTTGGACCCCAACCAGATCGTGGAGATCCGGAATCTGATCCGCAGGCTGGGCGAAGAAAAGACGGTGATCCTCTCCACGCATATTCTCCCGGAGGTGCAGGCGACCTGCGATCGCGTGCTCATCATCAACCGGGGCCGGCTCGTCGCCGACGGCACGCCCCATGAACTCACCACGCAGTTCCACGGCGACGAACAGATTCAGCTCGAGGTGCGAGGCACCACAGGCGATCTACTCAAGTCTGCACTGGCCACGGTGCCCGGGATCGTCTGGCTCGAGGTTGCCGACGGCAAAGACGTAACCGCCCGAATCACGGCGGAGCGGGGCTCCGATCTGCGAGAACCGATATCCCGCTGCATCGTCGACCAGGGGTGGACGATACTGGAATTGCATCGCGAGCGGACGAGCCTGGAGCAGGTGTTTCGCCAGCTCACCAGCACGGAGGAGGGAGCGGATGCGTAACGCATGGCTCCTTTGCCAGAAGGAACTGCGGTCCTATTTCAATTCACCCGTGGCCTACATCGTGCTGACCGTATTTCTCCTTACTACCGGGTTTTTCTTTACCTCATCGCTGTTTCTCTACGATCAGGCGACCATGCGGACGCTGTTCTCGCTGGTCCCGGTGATCTTTCTCTTTTTCGTGCCGGCCATCACCATGCGGCTGCTCGCCGAAGAAAAGCGTTCCGGCTCGATCGAAGTGCTCGTCACGCTGCCGACCCGCGACTGGGAAATCATCGTGGGCAAATTCCTGGCCGCCTGGGGCCTGGTGATCGTGGCCGTACTGCTGACTCTGTTCTACGTGCTGTCGCTGTCGATGATCGGCGACCTGGACGGCGGCGAGACATTCGCAGGTTACCTGGGACTGGTGCTGCTGGGCGGTGCGTATGCGGCGATCGGCACGTGGAGTTCGAGCCTCACGCGCAATCAGATCGTAGCGTTCATCATATCGATGGCGATCATCGCTGCGCTGTACATGGTCGACGATCTGCTGCCGATTCTGCCCATGTCGCTGGCGCCGGTGCTCCAGTTTCTCTCGACCTCTTATCACTACGAGAACATTTCGCGCGGTGTCATCGATACCCGCGATCTGATCTATTACGCGTCGCTCATCTTTCTGATGCTGTACCTGGCGCACCATGCGCTGGCCAGCCGCAAATGGAAGTGAGGCAACCATGAGCTCATCGCGTACCGCACTCGGCGTATCCACTATCACCATGACGCTGCTGGTGGTGGCGGTTCTCGTGATCGTCAACCTGGTGTCCACGCGTTTCTTCGGCCGGGCCGATCTCACGGAGGACGGGATCTACAGCCTCTCCGATGCCAGCCGCGACATCGCCACGACCCTCGAAGACCCGCTGATCGCACGTGCCTACGTTACATCGGACCTGCCGCCGCAGCTGCTCACGATTCGCCAGTACCTGGTGGATTTGTTGTCGGAGTACCGCGCGTACGGCCAGGGCAACTTCCAGTTCGAGGTGATCGATCCCCAGTCCAACGATGACGAGACCGAGGCGCAGGCCTACGGTGTGCAGCCCTTCCAGGCCAACGTGTACGAGGCCGACAAGGTGGAAATGAAGCGGGTTTACCTGGGCCTCGTGTTCATCCACGGCGATCGCCAGGAGGCCCTGGCCGCCATTACCTCGACGAGCGGGCTGGAGTACCAACTGACCAGCGCGATCCGGCGCGTGGCGCGCCGCTCTCTCGGCAACGTCGGTGTGTTGGCCGAAACCGGTGGGCCGAGCCTCATGCAGGGGCTGGGCCGGATGCAGCAGGCG
>JAUVRN010000400.1 GCA_030597645.1 Candidatus Zixiibacteriota bacterium | reverse complement strand
TTCTGGTTCGCTTCGAAGCGGTGGAAACAATAGAGGTTGGTGTCCAGCCGCGACGGGTCGATGGAGTCGAGCACGATCTCGGTGGGCGCCATATCCTCCCGGCACACATTGAAGCTGTCCGGATGAAACGGTGTGCCCGGCATCCAGCCCTGGGTCGAATCGACCAGGTCGTTGTAGAGAACCTGGAGGGAGTCGAGCGTCAGAGGCGGATCGAAGATCTTCCACCTGTTCGAGGCCCGGCGGTACTTGCTGCGCACGTAGTTGATGTTGTCACGTGACGTGAGCATGGCAAAGTCGTCAAGGCGCAGCGTACGGCTCATGAACACCCGGTAGCCCTCGAAATCAGGTATGTACGAAAAGGGGTCGTTCCGGGTCTCGCTGATATACCCGTTCCAGCGGATGATGATCTTACCCGCAAAGGTCTCGTGCCTCAGGTCGGTGGGCGGCGTCGGGGGCGGCGGGCCCTGGTAATCCGGAACGCCGTCGCCGGTGTAGTAGGCCGTGTCGCCGTCGACGATGCGAAACTTGCCGCGGTAGCCATCGTTGTCGGTGTCGAACCCCGGTGAGTCATAGACCCATCCGGCCCACAGGGCGTTGAGCGCAAAATCGTCGAGGTTGAGATTGTCCAGCCAGGGTTGCGGATCGCTGGGATCCCAGAACTTGGCGAAGTTGTCCGGATCCGTGTGAAAGTCCTCCCCTGCGATCAGAGCAAAGGTCAATGGCAGCATCGAGTCGGGCAGCAGGATGAAGGGCCCGAAGCTCAGGCAGTAGCGCGTGTCAAACCCGTCGGCGAGGTCGGCGGCCAGCGTCGGATTGGACGGCGGTGGCAGCCACCCGTCGATCGAGTGGTCGAGGGCTGCTTCCCACTGCGGGTAGTCGAACTCGCCGTTGGACATGATGGCGTAGTGTTCCTTGTCGCCGTGGGGCGTACCCAGGTTGCCCTGCGAGTACGTTACCTGGGTGTTACGCTTGTTGGGACCCCAGTCCCTGGCCGTGTTGACGTTGCGGATCCACCAGTTGAACGAAAACTTTAGATTGCCTGGGGCCTGCACCACGCGCAGTCCCGTCACGCCGGTGGGCGATTGGGCGTTGTACTTGCCGCCTTGCGGATCACCGTCGTTGTCCGCGATCCACGCGAGGTTGAGCGTGTCCCGGAAGTTCTCGCCGACGGGCGATGGTACCGAATGCGTAAAGCCGGTGATGTCGTCCTGAAATGTGCCCGTCGGGCCGAACACGTCCTGATCCATGAAGATACCCATGTAGACGTCCTTGAGGACCTCACCGCCGACGTTTCTGACCTGCATCTCCATCAGGATGAAGTCGCGCGCAAACTCGGTGGACCATGAGTAGCTCTTTTGCGTGACCTCGATGCCCAGCGGGATGTGTCGCCGGCCGCTCTCGCCGCCCAGGTTGAGGCTGAGACCGAGCGTGTCGGAATACACGGCGATGAAATCCTGCTCGGAGACGGCGTCTTCGGTGAAGTGAACGTCCGGGCAGCCGGAGTTGGGGGGCTGACGCAGGATCGGACGGTTGGTGCGCTCGAGGATGTCGCCCTCGGGGTATTTGCGGGCAAAGAACTCGCCGCCCACGTTGCTGCCGCCGGTGATGGCCATCGATACCAGCGTGTCCTTGCCCTTGACGGCGCCGACCCAGATGCCACCGGCGTAGTTGTACTCCACGCCCGAGTTGATCGGGAATTCCAGCGACGGAACGGGGCGCCCCGTGCACGCGGCGCGACGGTCGCCCAGGTAGCCCGTGGTGCTGAGGGTGAGGCCGAGATGGCCCACGCGGTGCACGCGGTACGTGACGTATGGCGTTTCGGCGCCGGCGGTGACCCTGTACCGGTCACGGTCGAAATCAGGCCGCACCTCGCCCGTAGCCGCCAGGGCGCTGACGGGGAGGTACGCGATGGTCACGGCCAGGGGGATCCACCCAGGCAGTTTGCTGTGATGCAGCATCTGGATTCCTGGCCCCTACTTGATAATCACCAGCTTACCGATGTGGGTGCCGAAGCTGCTCTCGATCGTATATATGTAAATACCGGTTTTCACGGCCTGGGTGTTGCGGGTGATCAGGTCCCACACGGCCACAGAGGCTTCGGAACTCTCCGGATGCTCGGCGTGCTCGAGCCGGCGCACCAGGTCGCCGTCCAGGCTCCAGATCGAGATGGAACAGGTGTCGGGCACATTGGTGAACGTCACCTTGCGAGCACGCTCCGCGTCGGGTTCGCGCCCGCGCGGATTCTCCCATCCCTCCGTATTGTAGTCATCCACCAGGCGATAAGGATTGGGATACACGCCCGGTGTGGGCCGCGCCGAGTCTACGACCGCCGCTGAATTGATCGGCCAAAGCTCCGTGGCATTGGCCAGCGGTGATGTCTCCAGCGACGACAGGCCGGCGGCAGGATTGCCGAAGTCGAACGCGGTGACGGCCAGGAACACCGGCTCGGCCAGCTGCAGACCGTCGATGGCGTATTCGTATTCGTAGTACGGCCACTCCACCACTGTGTTGTCCCGAAGGACCAGCAGGGAGTCGTCGCTGCGGGCGTACGGATACACCTTGCGAACCACGCCGATCACGTCGTGACCGAGCGAATCGACGAGATAGGTCAGTGCCGTATCGTCGGCCTTGTCGTTGGCGTCATAGCGGTGGAAACAGTAGAGGTTGGTGTCGAGCTTGGACGGGTCGATCGGGTCGAGCACGACCTCCTGCAGCGCCGTCTCCTCGGTACACACCTTGAAGCTGTCCGGGTGGAACGGCGTGCCCGGCGGCCAGGTCTGCGTGGAGTCGACCAGGTCATTGTACAGGACCCGGAGCGAGTCGAGCGTGAGAGGCGGATCGGTCACGCGCCAGCGCTCGGACGGGGCATGGTACTTTCTGCGCACGAAGTTGATGTTGTCACGCGAACTGACCAGGGCAAAGTCCTCCAGGAGCAAGGTGCGGCTCATGTACACCCGGTACCCCTCGAAGTCGGGCATGAAGCTGAATGGATCGCGGTGCGTCTCGGAGATCT
>JAUVRN010000117.1 GCA_030597645.1 Candidatus Zixiibacteriota bacterium | reverse complement strand
GGAACTCCGATACCCGAATTGAGGTTGCCACGCGTGCGGAACACGTGGTAGCGAGCACCGAGGGCTGCCGCGATCATGTCCTTGGTCGTCGTCTTACCGTTGGATCCGGTCACGGCCACGAACGGGATGTCGAAGCGATCTCGGTGCCAGCGGGCCAACTGCTGCAGTGCCGCGAGCGTGTCGGGCACTTCCAATCGGGGTACGTCGGGGGGCGCATCGGCCAGCGCAGGGTGATCCCGCATCACGAGCAATACCGCAGCGCCGGCGGTGACCGCGTCACCCAGGTAGTGGTGTCCGTCGGTCCGCTCGCCGGGCAGCGCCACGAACAGCTGGCCCGGCTGCACCTGGCGCGAGTCGCACGATGCACCGGCAAAGGTGATACCCTGTCCGGTGGTGACCCGTGCACCGGTACAGGTCTGATCGACCTGGTAGGCGTCGATGTGGATGTCGGACCGCGTGCGCTTGCCCATCATCTGCCTCATGATCCGTATCCCAGGCGCGACAGCTCCCGGCGCAGGACTTCGGCGTCGTCGAAACGGTGCCGCGTTTCGCCGATGATCTGGTAGCGCTCGTGACCCTTGCCCGCGACGATCAGCGTATCCCCCGCCTCTTGTTGCGCAAGCGCGGTCCGGATCGCCTGGGTGCGATCCGGTTGGACGCTGACGTTGGCGTCGCGGCCCAGCGGTTCCGTGATCTGATCGATAATGGACTGCGGATCTTCCGTGCGCGGGTTGTCGGAGGTGATCGTCAGTCGATCAGCGCGATCGTAGGCGACCCGGCCCATCACCGGTCGCTTACCGGGATCGCGGTCGCCTCCGCACCCGAAGACGACGTGGAGCTGACCCGCGGTCAGCCGGCGCGCCGCATCCAGCACGTGCGCAAGCGCATCGGGAGTGTGCGCAAAATCGTTGAGCACCACGCAGGGCTGTCCGCAGTCGATGCGCTCCGCACGCCCGGGTCCGTGGTCCATCCGCTTGCCGCCGGCCGCGCTCGCGTCGTGATCGAGGCCGAGGGCCAGGCCCGCCGCCGTGGCCGCCAGCAGGTTGGCGACATTGTATTGGCCGTACAGACTGGACACCAGGTGCACGTCTCCGCTCGGCGTGGCCAGTGTCGCCTCGATGCCCTCGGCGGTGATTTCTACGGCTCGCATCCAGACATCCGCCTCGGCCGTGGAACCGAACGTGATGATCCGGGCGCGGGTTGCGCGGGCGAAGTCTTCCCACGCGTCGTCATCACGATTGAGGACCGCGCGGCCCTGGCGGGGCAGCCGGGCGAACAGGCGCGTCTTGGCACCGCGATAGGCTTCGAGATCGGGATGGTAGTCGAGGTGGTCACGCGAGAGATTGGTGAACACGCCTACGGTGAAGTCGACGCCGTCGACACGGTGCAGCAGCAGTCCGTGAGATGACGTCTCTATGACGAGCGCATCGACACCTGCGTCCCGGGCTTCCGCCCAGAGTGCGTGCAGTTCACCCGCCTCGGGCGTGGTGTGTGCCGCCTCACGCGACTGGTCACCCCAACGTGATTCGATGCTCCCCACGAGCAACGGTGAGCGCCCGGCGGCCTGAAGCATGGCCGCGATCAGGTAAGCGACGGTCGTCTTGCCGTTGGTTCCGGTGATACCGACCGCGGGTTCGCCCGGACCGGGGCCGTAGATGGCGCGGGCCGCGCCCGCGAAGGCCTGACGGGCCTCGGGCACCAGGATTTGTACGGGTGCGTGTGGATGGACGGGCGGTTCCAGGAGCAACGCGGATGCTCCGGCCTCCAGCGCATCATCCAGGTACGCGCGGCCGTCGTCGTGGTGTCCGGACAGACAGGCGAAGAGCATTCCGGGCTTGATGCGGCGTGAGTCGTGACTCGCACCCGCGAGTTCGGTATCCGGTGCGCCGAGGAGTCGGGCGCCGGCCAGGCGCCGGGTCACGTCACCCGCGGTAGCGGTCATCCCTGTCGCCTTTCTGCGAACCGGCGAGACACGGGCCGGGCGACCACGCGCACCACGGAACCGGGGGCGTAATTCGCGCCCGCTGCGGGAAACTGTTCCCGCACGGTGCCGGAGCCCTTGACGTGCACTTCAAAACCGAGCCGGGCCAGGCAGACCGTGGCGCGATTCAGCGGCAAGCCGAACAGATCGGGTACGATGCCCACGGCCAGCGTGGGATCGGGCACGTCGGGGGGAACGACAACATGCTTTTCGGCGGCGGGATACCGCAGCAGCTCCGGGTGCAGACCCGCAAGGTACTCGGCCATTCGCGTCAGGGCTGGAGCGGCCGTGTAGCCGCCGTAATATGTGGGATAGCGCGGCTCGTCGAGGTACACGATGCCCACGACCTGGGGCGCGTCCGCCGGAAAGTACCCGACGAACGACGAGATGTGGCGATGCTGATAGTAGCCGGAACCGTCTTCGCGCACCTTCTGCGCGGTTCCGGTCTTGCCGGCGATCGCGATCGATTCGGAAAAAGCCGGATGGGCGGTACCTTCGGTGACGACCCGAGCCAGAAGCGTCCCCATAGTTTCTACAATGTCACGGTCCAGGAGATGCCGTATTTTTTTGGGTTCGCCGACCATCAGCGTGTCGCCGTCGGGCGAAACCACAGCACGAACGATGTAGGGGCGATAGAGATCACCGCCGTTGGCAAACGCGGCAAAGGCCGTAATCATCTGCAGCGCCGTCACGGAAACGGAGTGACCCATGGCCAATTGGGCCTTGGCGAGCGGCGTCCAGCGGTCGGGATTGGGCACGACGCCGTCCGGTTCGGCGGGAAACCCTACACCCGTAGCCTCGCCGAGCCCGAAGTCCCGCAGCCACCGGTACCAGTTGGGGCCGTCGACAAGCTGGGCCCACTTTCCGAACGCGATGTTCGACGAGTAGATGAAGCTTTCGTCGAAGGTCAGCCACAAGTGAGGCTCCGAATCACGTATCCAGCGACCACCGAACTTCGACCGGCCGCTGTCCGCATATACGGAGTCGTCCAGGTGCACGCGGTCCTTGGAGAGCAGTGCCGCCGCGGTGAGGGACTTGAAGATGGAGCCCGGCTCGAACAGGTCGGTGATGGGCGCGCAGCGGTTGTGCTCCGGTTTCCGGCCTTCCGGCCACACGCAGGCCAGCGCCCGGAGCGCACCCTCGGGCGTCATGAATATGGCGCCGCCCCCCCTGGCACCTGACCGGGCCACGGCCCGCCGCAGCTCCGCTTCCACGATCTGCTGCCAGGTCCAGTCAAAGGTCAACCACACGTCGTTACCGTCGGAGGCCAGTGAGGCGGGCAGAGGATCGATGAACGGGTTGCGCCGGGCGTCCACGCGCACCTGCCCGCGGGCGGGCGTATCTTCGAGCCAGTCATCGAGTGCCCGTTCGAGACCCGAGCGGCCCACACCGTCGATATCGGTATGGCCGAGCACCGATCGACCGACCGCCGTCGTGGGATAGATCCGACCCGGATCGGACAGTTCCATGAGTGCACCGTCACCCCAGTTGCGGAGCGCCTGCGCGGTACGTTCGTCCGCGTCGCGAACGATGTAGAGAAAGTGGGGATGGTCCTTGAACTTGCGAAGCCAGACGGAGCTCGTACCGCCACAGACCCCGGCGATCTTGCGGGCGGCCCGCTGGCGCGTGCGCTTGCCGCTCCAGCGCTCGGGCACCACGGCAAACGAGACCAATCTGCGATTGCCGACGAGCAACTGACCGTTGCGGTCGCGTATGCAACCCCGGTCGGCAGGAATGTCGACCCAGCCGCGCGTTTGCGTCGCAGCCAGCCGACTGGCCTGCTCGTGCTTGAGTATCTGGACTTGCGCCAGCCGCGCCGCCGCCACCAGGCAGAACAGCAGCACGCAGGACGCGACGCTGATCATGCGGATGCGCGAAAGGTACCGGCGTTTCACGGCGCGGCCCTCGCCGCGCTCGTTTCAATGCCGGCGCCGTCCAGCCAATCCCAGATGCGCCTGCCCACCCCCGCCCACTGGAAGGGCCGGGCCGGCTGTTCGTACTCGTTGCGCGGTAAGACGGGCGACGTGAGCGGGAGTCGTGCGAGTTGCGCAAGGTCGACCCGTTTCAAACCAAGCTGAAAGGCTCGGGGTTCGATGCGGGCGAGCGTCCGGAGGCTGTCACGGCACGCCTGCAGGCTGTCGAGCAGCTCGATCTTGCGATCGAGTTCGAGCCGACCACGATCGAGTTCGACCTGCTTGCGACCCGTGTAGTACCGCTGCCCCACGTACAGGGCGGACAGCCCCACGAGCAGAAACAGATAGACCAACCCCCGGCGCGATCCGGTCGCCCGGTATCGCCGCCGAAGATGGGGCGCACTCATTCCCCCCCCCCCCTGTTGATTACCACCCGGACTCTATAAAACCGTGCGCTCGTCCGTCCGTTCGGCCACGCGCCGCTTGGCCGCGCGGGCCCGCCGGTTGCCCCCGATCTCGTCGGGATCGGGCACTTCCGGCCGGCGCGTCAGTACGCGTAACCACGCTCGATGCCGGCAGATGCAGGCCGGAACATCATCGGGACAGACACAGTCACGCGACTCACGACGGAAAAAGTTCTTTACCACCCGGTCTTCCAGCGAGTGATACGAGATCGCCACGATACGCCCGCCCCGGGCCAGCACGGTCCCCGTAGCCGCCAGACCGGCGTGTATCTCGTCAAGCTCGCCGTTGACCAGAATGCGAAAGGCCTGAAATACGCGGGCCAGCGTGGCCGCGACGCCCTTCGGCGGCACGGCCTTGCGTACCGCTTCGCGGAGCTCGCCGGTGGACGCCAGAGGACGCCGGCGCTCGATCTGGCGAGCAATAGGTCGGGCGCGGCGCTCCTCGCCGAACCGGCGCAGGACCTCCGCGATTTCGGAGACGTCGGCGGAATTCAGCCAGTCGCTCAACGGCGAGGCGTCGGGGTCCATGCGCATATCGAGCGGGCCGTCCCGATCGAAGCTCAGACCACGTTCGGCCGAATCGATCTGAAACGAACCGACCCCGAAGTCGAACAGAATGCCGTTGAGTTGCTTCACCTGCGTTTGCCGCCAGACCTCCTGCAGCTGAGAGAACCGTGCCTGCACCAGCGTCACGGGCGCTGCGGTGAGGGCGGCGGTCGCCAGATCAAGAGCTTTCGGATCGCGGTCCGAGCCGAACAACTTTCCCCCCTCGGTCAGCCGTTCAGCAATGACACCGGCGTGTCCCGCCGCACCCACCGTGGCGTCCCAGTAGACACCGGACGGGTCGGTTACGAGCCAGTCCGCAGCACGTTCGGCCATCACCGGCACATGGGCCGGCTCAGCCATGTTTAGAGCAGGAGTTTGGCCGCCACATCCTCGTAGCTTTCGTCAAACTCCTGCAGATACTTCTCGTATGTCTCGGGGCGCCAGATCTCGATGCGCCGCAAGACCCCGATGAAGAGCGCTTCGCGCTCCAGGTGTACGGTATCGATCAGCTTCTGAGGTACGCGGATGCGTGACTGGCGATCCAGCTCCACATCCTCCGCGTGGGACAGCAGCTGACGCGTGAAGTACTTGGCGTCGTGTTGGGTGAACGGAATCTCGTCGAGCCGTTCGGTGACCTTTTCCCAGTAGTCGGGGGTGAAGAGAAACAGGCAGCCGTCCAAGCCTTTGGTGATCACGAAACGGTCCGCGACACCGTCCGGTGTGTTGCGTCTTAGCTTCACCGGTACTGCCACGCGCCCCTTAGTGTCGAGGGTCGATACGTACTGCCCTTTGAATCCGCTCACGGGGTTTTCCGAATCGTTCTGGCCTGCCCTGCTCTGAAATCACCTTTTATGCGAGTTTGCCTGGGTTCGATCGACCCGAAGCCGCCCTGGGAGGGCGAGCGGCCCCCTCCGGGCCGCCCGCCACGTTTTCCCCGGCGGTACAGGTCTTCCGGACCTGGAGGTGAAGTGGGAACCACCTCGATCGGCCTGTCTGGATCCGACCGAGTCCGAACCCCCACTTTTCCCCACTTTTTGACACTTGGGCGTCAAATTAGGGTCGTCCCTGGGAAAGTCAAGGACTTTCGCGCACAAAAACTTACGTCATTTTTCGGTACCACGGGCAGTGGAATAGAGGCCCCGTCCCTACAAGATGTTGGACCGGGACGAGGCGGCGCTCTGGTGCGCAGGACATAAGACCGCGAGATCGGATTCCCCACCAACCCCACCACTTTGCCCCACAATCGCTTACAGTCCCTTTTGCCGGTCCGCCGGCACCTGGCCTGCCCCTTGCGGATATTCACGGGTTTGTCGGGGGGAATCGATGCGAGCCACCATTTACTGGCTAATCTACAGTCTTACAATTGGTTACGCCGTCATCAACACATGCGGTGATTCAAGCTGTGCGGCACAACCCGAACTGGACCGGGCAACCGGTGAGCGCTACGCGGATCGACGCCTGGATCTCCCGGAGTTCCCTTTCGAGACCGGTGCCCGCTGGCGCGGCCTCGATCTGACGCTCCAGGTGTACGGTGCTTATCAGGAGGCGCACAGAACGGAGTCCCGTACGCCCGCTGTCGAGGCAGGCCTGTCGGCTCCCGATGCATACCTGGTGGTCGGACCGCAGGCGTGGTACGACTCGCTCACCATCCTGATTCGCGGTCAGCGGGCGCTCG